>CADCPU010000399.1 GCA_902803365.1 Oscillospiraceae bacterium | reverse complement strand
TCGAAAATGGAGATAATATCGTTAAGGTTGGAAGGGCAGAATTAAGGGATGTCCTTACGGAGCCGTATTTCATAAGGTTTATCAATACGGATGAGACATGTCGTCAGATGCTTCAGCGCGAGATGATCGAGGGTACTTATCCCGAAGGAGCGGATGAGATAGCCGCTGACCGCTGTACGCTTGGTAATCTCGGATTTGACGGAGATATCGGAGATCGTCTCTACCTAAGCGGAAAGGATTATCTGGTAACGGGTATCGTCAGCAGCACATGGGCTACTGACTCTGAAGATATGGAGATATTCGTCGGAGGCGGGTTTGAAGGAAGCGGCCGCATGCCGATGCTGTATCTGAAGTTTGATGAGAGTAAGAAGCTTTATAAGCAGCTTGATACCTTCCTTATGAACAATAAGATCAGCATGGACGCTGTTACCGAGAATCCTGAACTGACGGAATTACTGGGCGGTGAGAAGCCTCAGGGGATCCTCGATATCGTGAAGTTCGGCCTGACAGATAAGGACGGCAATCTGACCTATATCGTACTTTCGCTTCAAAACGAATATAATCTGTCTTTTTACGCGATAACGATACTTCTCTGTTTCTTCAGCGTTTTCGTAATAAATAGTATCTTTTCCGTCTCGGTCTCCAAAAGGATCTCAGAATACGCGATCATGCAGACGCTCGGAATTAGTGACGGCAGTATAGCGGGGACGCTCCTGATCGAACTGTGGCTGTTGTTCCTGACGGGATATCCTCTCGGATGCGCGGCGGGCAATACCATTCTTAAGCTGTGCTACAGGTATCTGGCGAAGGATCGTGATGCGGTATTTTTTGTTTCTTGGGAAGCGGTCATCATAGGAGCTGTGTTCCTGTTTGCCACTCTGGCATTGGTTACGTTCATAATCTCATATAAGATGCGCGGTCAAACGGTCAGACAACTGATGGACGGTGATACTTCGTATGTGTCAGTGATCAGAAGGGAACATCACATAAGCCCGGTCTCTGTCGTTATAAGAAGATTCATGTTTTCGAACAAGATCAAAGCGCTGGGGATAGTGCTGTCGTTGTCTCTGGGCGGGTGCCTGTTCATGTGCTCTTCCTATCTTACCGAGAATTTGAAGATACATGCGGATATGGCTTTGAGATCTGACGACGGGCTTAATTCGGAATATGTTGTTTCTCTCAAGTCAAATGACCTCTCTGACAGTATCCCGGCTTCTGTTGTTGAGGAGCTTAAGGCTGCTCCGGAGCTTTCATCAGTATATGCGACGAAGTTTACGATGGGAGAACTTTTGCTTGATAACAGCGATATCGAATGGGTTGAGTACTTTAATGAGCAGAATAAGAGCGAGCTGTTTTCGGAAAGGTTCGGAAGTATCTGTGTCGACAGGGGCGCAGGTAAAAAGGGGATCAAATATGATGTGTACGGTTATGATAACGGTGAGCTTGAGCAATTGAGTGACTATGTGCTGGAAGGAAGGATCGATACGGATTCTATGAATGACGGGATCATTCTTGTCGCTCTTAAGGACGGCCAGGGAAACTATAATTCATACGGAAAGCACCCGGGAGATACTGTTACGCTTAGGGTTCCTGTCCGTAATGGTTATACGGATGAACTGCTGCGGTTTGACGGAGCAGATGAGAATTATATCGAGAAGGACTTTAAGATCGAAGCGATAGTCAGCAGGGCTCTTACTCAGGAGAGCGGGTTCCTTAACAGCGATAACTGGAGCAATATGCAGAGCGTGATCCTTACCAACAGGCAGATGGAGAGCGGATTCGGGATCAACGGTTATCGCTTGATCAATGCATCTCATAAAGAAGGCGTTGACGGGGATAAGGCTTCCAAAGCGATACTGAATGCGATCAATGATACTCCGAAGGCTATTTTCAGAGACCTTACGACGGCAATCGACACACAGAAGGCATACCTCAGCAGGCAGCAGGCCTTCGTCTCGGGCATATCGATCATACTTCTCGCGATAAGTCTTTTCCATATCATAAACAGCATGAATCATTCCATAATGTCCCGCAGGAGAGAATATGGTGTAATGCGAGCCGTGGGAATGGACGACAGAAGCCTTTGCTTTATGGTCCTTAGGATCGGCTTGTTGTACGGACTTCTCGCAGATCTGTCTGTTTTCTTGATCTATAACCTTATCCTCAGGCGTTTTATGGATTACTATATGGCTCATGTGCTTCAGTTCCTGCATTTTACGGCAACGGTACCAATGGTTCTTGTTATCGTGATAATGCTGCTGAACATCCTGATTGCGTCAGTTGCCGTATTGATCCCGGGGCGAAGGATAATTCATGAGAATGTGATAGAACAGTTGTGATAGAATAGGCGTGACCATTTAAAGTAGAAGGAATCGAGTATGAAACTGGGACAGACGATACAGAAGATCAGAAACGATAATAACCTTACGCAGAGTGACTTTGCGGAGTTCTTCCATGTGACGAGACAGACGGTATCCAACTGGGAGAATGAGAAGAGTTATCCGGATCTTCTGACCCTGATCGAGATCAGCAACAGATTTAATATCACTCTGGATTCCATGCTTAAGGATGATATCGAAGTTACGGAAAAGCTGAACAAGGATATCAAGTGGGGCAAGTGGCTGAAGACTGCTGCTCTCGTAACCGTAACTGCTGTTGTTGTATTGACTTTCGTAAGGTTCGGAATATGGAAATACGGCACATCAAAGGCTGAGAACAAGTTTAACGAGGGCCTCTCGAAGTATTCGTACGAAGAGATCGAGGTCGCTCCCGGGATAAGTTCCTACAGGATAGTCTATGACGAAGATACATACTTCCTTTTGTCAAAGCCCGAGATGCCGTCTTTCTTTGGCCTTGCATCAGACATCCGGGTAAAGGATGTAGATTGCTGCATTAAAACAGACAACGGCATCGCTACATTATGCTGGAGTGCCTATGACGGAGATGTTGATGATGTTTTCATCGACTCAAGAGCTCTTGCGGCAGAAGAGAAAGAGCGCTATTCCGATATCCTTCAGTACGGTTGTAACCTTTATAATATCGTTTATCGATGAGGTCACTCCGGCAGCGGTCTTGACTGAGACTCGTCAGCTTTTATCTTTTGGCTCACGTAATATCCGAGTTTGTGACACAACTTCAGATTGATCATCATCAGAATGATCGCAGCAGGGACAGCCAGGATCACCGGTGTGGTGAATGACATAGTCCTCGCGCTTTGGATCAGGATAATAACGCTGACAGGCAAGCAGATAACGCTTGTTATGAAGCACGGGATATACTTTCTTATGTAGATCGTATGCCCGATATGAATGATGAAGTGCCCGGTCAGCGCCAGGAAGAACCCGAACCACAGGCCGTAGAGGATATCATTTGGAAAGTAATAAGCCAGAAGGCTTACTCCGAAGAATGGGATAAACGATTCATATACTCCGACTGCCAACCCTTCGTTTGTTTGTCCGCGATAAGCTTTCATGACTTTGGGAAAGCGCTCGAAAAGATACGGATTTCTTTTGAAGAACCATATGAATCCGCACACTTCTTCCATATCGTGGAAGATAAAGATTATGGGTAAGAGCAACAGGTATTCTCTCATATGTGCCTCCTTCGAAAGTGATACCGTGGTGTCATTTATGGTATAATGAAACTACGAATCATTCCGAAAGTAAATGCCAAACGCCAAAGATACACTAACTTGTGAGAAAGTGTCATTTATATGTTTAAATCCAGAAATCCCTCTGCTCTCAGATCACAAAAGGAAATAACCGAAGCATTGATCACGCTGATGCGGGATACTCCTTACGATGAGATATCGGTAAAACAGATCCTGCTTGAGTCAAAGCTTGCCAAGAAGACTTTCTACAGAAATTTTGAATCGAAAGATGATGTTCTTCTGTCTCTGATAAGGGGTAAGTTTCGAGATTACTTCAGTGTCGTTGACGGCGGTAATGTTGATGTCCTTACAACCATTTTCGATTTTGCATCGAAAAATAAGGAACTTCTTATGATCCTGGATAGAAATGATATGCTCCATGTTGTCCTTAAGTGTATGAATGAGAATCTGAGATTACATAAGTCAGGGCAGGTGAGTGAGACTAATCCGTTCATTCAGCTGTTTGACGGACTTGATTCCGAATATCTGGTCGCGCTCAATATGGGCGCGATATGGAATGTCATCGCGCTCTGGGTGCACTGCGGTATGAAAGAAAAGCCCGAGTATGTTAAGGAGACGATCAGGCAATACATTATGAGATTGGGGCAGGTATCGTGATCTGCCGAGAAGATCGAACACTGATCACTTGCGATTCTTTTTCTTCGTCTTCTTTTCCAGGTACATAGCTCTGTCTGCTTTGTTCATGCAGTCCATGAGCTCGTTCCACTCAGTGACCTCGCTGGTTCCGATACTGGTGCTGAGCTCAAAAGGATTAGCACCGGACTGATTCTTTGATTTAAGATTGTCTCTGACGGCACGGATGAACTGACCGATCCTCTTGTGGTCGGTATTGTCGAGAATGACGGTGAACTCGTCGCCGCCCATCCTTGCTGCGAATTCGTTAATGTTCAATGCAGCAGATATGCAAGCGGCAAGATCCTTAATGGCTTCGTCGCCCGCGAGATGACCGTAGGTGTCGTTGATGTGCTTCAGTTCGTCCATATCAAGGGACGCGATGATAAGCTCGTGGAGCGGCTTTCCGTCCTTGTCGAACTGCTCTGAGATATTTTTTTCGAATCCTCTTCTGTTGAGAAGACCTGTCAGAGGGTCCTTGCTGTATAGACTGATAAAGTCGGTTATTCCGAACAGCTTCTCGTAGAGTTCGAGCTTGTTGATGCACTGTCCGAGCATTGTCAGGAGATATTCGGTCCTGAAATTGATGAACAGATAATCAGACGTGTCGACTACGAGGATCGCATAGCCGTAAACTTCGTTTTTATATGACAGTGCAAAGCCGATGTGCATTCCCGCTCCGTCGCTTTCGATCCTGTCCGGCAAGATCTTGTTATTTGGGAAGCCGATGCTTCCAACGACGCATTCACCCTTTTCCTTAAAGTAGCCGACGAGCTCGTGATCGTTCTCGCGGTATCTGCAGAAGAAGCATGATCTGATACTCGGTATTGCCTTGAATTGTTCGAGTGCTACGAGCAATACGGCGTCCATCGTGAGGGCGCCCTCGAAAAGAGCATTCAAGACTACATACTCTCTCATATCGTCCATAGAGGAAGACGAATTGGCATTGAGCTTACAGAGTGTTTCATATACATCTCTTTGCTCGGTTGCATCACCGGTGCTCTCGCGAAGGATTATCCTGGCAGGGACAGTGATGTTAAGACCGACATCCTTGCCCGCACGGATATCCTTGAGGGCGTTGATGGCTGCATCGACAAAGTCTGATTTGGCGATCTCGATGGTGGTCAGGGACGGTATGTGATGCTCGCCCTCAAATGTATTGTCGATACCGCTGATCAAGGTGTCACCCGGTATGGAATAGCCGCGCTTGATCAGCTCGTTACTGAGCGCGATCGCTTCGTAATCGTTGGAGCAGATGATCGCTTCAGGAAGCGTACCGTCGGGCTTTATGAAGAAATCGGCAGTCTCGACTGCCTGAGTGATCCAATAGTTGCCGTGGAAGGTCAATGAATCGGAAGCTTCGTATCCGGCCTCCTTCATGGCATCCTTGAAGCCGTCCCAACGTTCGTATGAATCGGGCATATCAAGGTGGCCTGTTACGAATCCGATGTTGTCGGAATGGCATTTGGAGATAACATGCGCCGCGATATCGTGCATCATCTGCCTGTTATCAGGGAGGACGCAGCGAATGCCCGGAAGACCGGATCTGATACAGATCAGCGGCGGAGCATCTTTTTCCTGGATGATGTCATTGATGAGATCCTTGGCGATGCCTTCGTGGACTAATGTGTCATAGCAGACAAGGATACCGTCGTATGTATTAATGTCAGGAAGCGACAGGATACTCTTGAATCCGATTACGTGGAGAGGATTGGTGGAAGGGACTGAACAAGTTCCGAACACGTCAATGTGATACCCCTGCTCAAGGGCATATCGATCGAGCTGTCTCAGTATGGACAGACCGAAATCCCTATACATATCACCAATAAAAACACAAAGTCTCATATAAATATTATAGTGCATATCAAGAAATATTTATGTTAAAAATCTGTAATTTGTTAAATAAGCGCTATAATATCCATATAGGAGCTGTTGGAGGGAATATATGAGTAATCTGTTTGAGATACCTGACTATAAGAAGGTTAGGGTCATTATTGATACGGATGCGGCGTGTGAAGCAGACGATCCTTTCGCGATCGTACAGGCGTTGTTAAGTCCGAAGCTTATCGTAAAGGGAATAGCTGCGGAGCATTTTGCTCAGGAAAACTCTATGGAGCGAAGCTTTGAAGAGATCCGCACGATCCTTGATCTCATGGATATGGATGTGCCGGTATTTAAGGGGCAGAAAGGTCCGCTCAAAGATGACGGAGAACTCTCTGAGGCTTCTGAGACGATCATCGCTGAGGCTCTTCGTGAGGATGCGAAGCCGCTCTTTATATTGTGTCAGGGTGCGATAACGAACGTTGCCATGGCAATAAAGCATGAACCGAAGATCACTGAGCGTATGACGGTGATCTGGATCGGTACTCACGGAACCAATTACGGACCCGCGCCTTTCAGGGAGTTTAATGCGGGTAATGATATCGAAGCGGCCAATCTCGTCTTGGAAAAACAGGCTGATCTGTGGCTCGTGCCGTCATATGTCTATTCGACGATAACGATCGGCATAGCGGAGATCAAGAGAAGGATCGCTCCGTGCGGAAAGATAGGTGAGCATCTATATAACAATCTCATGGAATATAACATGTCCGAGGGGGCAGGCTGGACCAAGGGCGAGAGCTGGTCCTTGGGTGATTCGCCTGCGATAGCGCTCGCGCTCAATCCCGACTGCGGAAGATATGAGATCGCACCTGCGCCTTTTATCGAAGAAGATACAACATCAAGAGAGTGTCCTCAAAACAGAAAGATCAGGATCTATAAGGATGTTGATTCCAGATACATACTGGAAGATCTGATCGCCAAGCTGGAACTATATACGGGGAGAGGTTAATCTATGAAGTACAGTCATCTGCCTTTTGAGCAATATTTTATCAACACAAGTGAAGACTATAATAACACGGGCCTTGCGACCTATGACGTTAAGTATACGTCTGTCCGATATGCTGACAGCAAGCTCGAGAAGCTTTTCAGCGTTGAGCACGAAGTCAATTACGAGATCCACTACGAGGAAGATCGCGATGTCATCCAACTGAACTTTCAGAAGAGTTCGGGACTGATGGATTGGTTCGCGAATATTTTCGAGTTCTCCAGCAAATATTATGACGCTATAACGTATGAAGATCTTCCGCTCCAGCTTCGTGTCCATCACGGCTGGGGGATCATGTATAAGACTATCAAAAAGGATATAAGAGCCAAGTGGAAGGAACTGCACGAAGCGCACCCTGAGGCTGAGACTGAGGTCATCGGCTGGTCGTTGGGTTCAGGACAGGCGATCTTGTGCTGTCAGGATCTGAACTATAACTTCGGGGTAAAGCCGCACCTCTTTACTTATGGCAGTGTCAGACCGTTCAAGAGTAAGAGCGCTGATTCGGACAGACTTACAAGCTACCTCAATTCGGTATGCGAGGAGTGTTGGAATTTTTCCGATATCAATGACATCGTTACTTATATGCCGCCTTTCCGCGGTTTTGTGATGATACATCGTGTGGATGTCAGCGAAGAGCTCAAGAGGACATTTGGCAAGCTCCTGAAGCCGAAGATCTATCACACGACTTATGATCATTCGAATCTTTACTCGAAGTTTGTGGGAAGAAAGAGTGAAGAAAAAGGGATAACTAAAGGGCTGTCTCAAAACAGGGTTTGAGATGGCCCTGTTTTTCTGCCGTTGTACTTGAAGCATGCCGGGTGAACAGCTCCACGATCGCCGGCACGTTTTTTACGTGCTACACGTGCTGAACCGAAGTTTTCAGACAGCCCCTTCAATGTGATAAAATTGATCTGTATATGAAGTCGGAGGTAAAGATATGCGTTCAAGAAGATTATTGTCGTTAATGGCTGCAGGTGCCATGCTGATGACCTGCGCCTTTCCGGTAAAGTCCGATGTTGAAGAATATGAGCTTTGGATCGGCGGAACTCAGATAACGTCGGAGAACAAAGACGAGCTTCCTAACCTCTTGGGTCCCGATGCAAAGGGAAGCTTTGATCCGGATACTAAAACACTCTATCTCAAGGGTGTAGAGGGAATAGATAATGCAGCTCCCGACAACGAATACGGGATCAGGGGTTATAATATTGATCTGACTTTTCATATTGATTCCGACATAGACATCAAGAATAATGACGGACTATACAGGTATGGAATATGCCTTACAGGGACAACGATGATAGAGGGCGAAGGAACTCTGAATACTGCCGGCAAAGAGCTAGGCATCTACACTCGAACACTTGAGCTTCATGACGCGGATATCACGATCAATGCAACGGCCGTTGAACCGTCATACAGATCGACCATCGGTTATGACGCCGAGACCATCAATATCAGTGCAGGTGTCATCAATGCTACGGGTGTGGATTACGGAATGAATACCTCAGTAATAAATTCGACAGGCGGAACCATCAATGCCGAGGGCGATCATGGTATCGATCTTTTCGCCTATATGATCAAAGCTGCCTTGATCATGGACGGAGGCATAGTCAATGCTAACGGAACTTCGATCGGAATACATTCCGGAACCGGTTATGCCGATTACAAATTCAAGAGCGGCATCCTGACTGCCAAAGGAGACGAGAGAGCTCTCAGGGTATTTACCCTGAACCATAGCCTGGATCTTTTCGATCTAAGCGAGAATATGAAAGTGCGTGTTCCACAAGACGGTAATATCGAGATAGAGGAGATCGAGATCGAAGGAAAGGCATGTAATGTTGCAACTGTGGCCGATAAGAATGGTGTGCCCGCGGGTCAAACTGAGATCGCTGACAGGGCAATAGTCAGATTTGTCTATCCGGGCTTCGACGTCGAGCGCTCGCGGATCGTCCTTATCGGAAAAAAGGTTTCTGAGCCACAGGCCCCGGATCTCGGCGGCAAGTATGTCCACGGTTGGTATAACGACGAAGCTTTGACCGAGCCGTTCGATCTTTCCGGTAAGATCAGCCACAGCATCACGCTTTACGCCCGTCTCGAAAACGTCGCGCCGACCAAACCGCCGAAGCCTACGGCCAAGCCCACACCGACAACTGCTCCTACAGTTACTTCCTCTGTAAAAGCCACACCTTCCGCGACCCCTTCTGTCAGTGCCAAGCCTACATCAACGACAGTACCTACTGTTACCGTGAGGCCGGTATCACCTACGTCTGAACCGGCGGTTACTCCGACTGTCACTTCCGAACCGAAAGATCCTGAAGAGCAGATCTTCGAATTTGTCGCACGAATCTACAAGTATGTTCTCGACCGTGAGCCTGAAGCAGAGGGCGCCAAGTTCTGGACTGACGAACTCTACTCGTTCCGCAGGACCGGTGCTGAGGTAGGCCTCGGGTTTATCTTCAGTGATGAATTTGTTAACCGCGGTCTGTCTGATGAGGAATACGTAACCGTCCTCTATAACACTTTCTTCGGCCGCGAGCCTGAAGATGGAGGCTTTAAGTTCTGGACATCGGCTCTTGCTTCGGGTTCCCTGGACCGCATGGGCGTAGCTAACGGCTTTGTCTACTCACAGGAGTGGGCTGACACATGTGCCCGTTACGGTATCCGTTCAGGCGGTGAGATAAAGCCCGGATTCGAGATCGAACCGACTGCCGCTACTCTGGCATTCGTCGAGAGAATGTATACCACCGCGATGAACCGCGAAGCTGATCCTTCAGGTCTTGAGTTCTGGTCCAAGGAACTTGCGAACTTCCGCTATTCCGGTGAACAGGTAGGAGTCATGTTCTTCCTTAGTGAAGAGATGCAGGGCTACGGTTTGTCGGATAGTGAATTTGTGACGCGCCTGTACAAGACCTTTATGGATCGTGAACCTGAAGAGGGCGGATTCAAGTTCTGGGTCGGCTATCTTGCCGACGGCGGGTCGCGCGAGGGCGCCGTTCTCGGATTCACCCGTTCGGAAGAATTCGTGAATAAGTGCATCGAGGCGAGGATATTGCCTTACTGATGTTAGTCGATCAGATAAAGATCTTTCGGCAAAAAACTTTTAGTTTGTGATCAATGATTGCTGTAAAAAATCCTTATCAGTCGATTGTCTTGTCGATATTTTCAAAAGTAATGTTGTCATCCTTTTCGCGTTTGAATGATGAGAATGACTTCTTGCCACTATATGTAAGCATGTCTTCCAACTCTTTTTTTATATGAGTGGCAGTTACCATTTGGAGAGCCTCATCAGGAGTGAACCAGCCAACTTCTGTGTTTTCATCTGATGTGATCAATGTGCCGTCTATGTAATCACAGATAAATGTGAGACTCACAGTTGGCGGGATCATCATTCCTTCAAGCGGTCCATAGCCCGGTTTTGTTGATAATCTCTGATAGCAGCCACAGAATGTGTGCGGTTTGGCGTTGATTCCACTTTCTTCAAAGATCTCGCGTTTAAGTGCAGTTAGGATCTCCTCGCCTTGTTCTACTACACCGCCGGGGAATTCCCATCCTCTTTGTTTGGACATGATGAGCAACACCTTGCCGTCTTTACAGACCAGACCTGCAGCAGATACAAAATGCACCTGTAACTGCTTGTTTTCAACCCATTTATCCATATGCAGCTCCTTCTTGGAAAGATAAGAAGATGATAACATTCAATGATATAATGTGTTTGAGATTAATGTGGCAATAAGGGGATTAAGAGAGAGATTATGGATATCAAGAAGATCGAGAGTTTTATAAGAAGGCAAAGGGTTGCATTTATCTGTTCTGTTGATGAAGACGGATTTCCTAATGTGAAGGCTATGCTGAAACCGAGGAAGATCGACGGGCTGCGTCAATTCTATTTTTCGACGAATACTTCATCAATGCGAGTAAAGCAGTACCTGAATGATCCCAAAGCCTGCATATATTTCTATCACAAGGGACTGATCAGATACGAAGGCGTCATGCTTAAGGGTAAGATGGAAGTTCTTACCGATCAGAAGACCAAAGACATGATCTGGCGCAAAGGCGACACGATGTTTTATAAGGGCGGTGTGACAGATCCGGATTACTGTGTCCTCAGGTTTAATGCAATAAGCGGCAGACACTATTGCGATCTGAAGACCGAGAGTTTTGAATTGAAAGAGGAGAATTGATATGAGCAGATTGAAAGATCTCAGGAAATACATCAATAACGAGATAAGCAAGATCAGCGATGAAGATGAACGCACTGCTGCTACGATACACCTTAACGGGGTGGCTTTGGCCGCTGTAATGCTTGCCAAGAAGAGGGGGCTTGATGAGGAACTTGCTGCCATGGCAGGTATGCTCCATGATATGCATGCTTATAAGACCGGATCTTATGATGATCATGCGCATAAGGGCGCGGATCTGGCTAAGAACATCCTTGATGAACTCGGACTGACGACAGCTGAAGAGACATCTGTCATCTGCTCTGCGATATGGCATCATGACGATAAGAATACCGTCGATTCACCCATGGATGAACTTCTTAAGGATGCGGATGTCATAAGCCACACGATGCATGATCCTGCAAAGCCAATCAAGGAAAAAGAGCAGGCGAGATATGACAAGATCTGTGCAGAATTGGGATTGAAGTAAATCTTATTTGCTTCCGTAATGTAACTGCTTCAAGCCGTTTCCGTCTTATAGAGTATACAAACCTATCTGGACGGAGGCTTATATGAAAGAGAATACTATCGGAGGGAACTCCCCAATTACTAAAATGATTACCGTATTGATCACGGCCTTGATGTGCCTGACGGTCTTTTCGAAAACACTTTGGGCTGACACAGGACCTAAGCGCTCTCTTGAGATCGAGATCAAAAATGCACCTTCCGAACCTTATTACGTAGCGATCTTGGATGATCAGGAATATATGCGTGATATCAACGACAGACCCGGTTGCGACCATATCCCCGAAGGCGAAGAATGGGTAAGAGAGATGTTCTTTGATTATAACGAGGAAGGATTTCAGATCTTTACTTATGCAGGCGGATACAATTCCATCGAATATTCCGAGGAAGATATCGGAGATGATTGCCTTGTCAGCTATAACTACATGGTGCCATCGACTTTTAAGGTGATGCTCGTAACTCAAAGCGGCAAGTCTTCGGTAAGTAACGAGATCACGGCTCAGGCATTCTATGCGAAGTTTGAGTATGATTATGAAACGAATACTTTGATCGAAAAGGGCGGCATTCTGTCATCTGTCAGCAAAAAGTTATCTCCTGATAAAGAATCCGGGGCGAATGATCCCGATTATGCAGGTCTTGCAGTTGAATCGCTTATCTATCTCGTGATCACATTGACTGTTGAAGGACTCGTACTCCTGTGCTTCAGATTGTTCACCAAGAAGAATCTTAAGAATTTTCTTATCATCAACATCGCAACGCAGCTCTTGCTCTTTGCATACAATATTCTCTGCCTGAGATTCGAGCCGATGCTTCGCAATCATTTCCAGTACTGGTTCGCAGTTGAGGCGCTCATTATGCTCATCGAAGTATTGTGGTATAGCAAGAAACTTGTGACAAAGCAGGGCAAGATCGCTACCGGCAGAAATATCGCATACGGTATCACGGCAAATCTTGTAAGCATGTTCATTGATTTCCCGATCATGTATTTTATCGTTGAGGTCCTGCACTGATCCTTGATATACTGTAAGAGTCCGATCCGGACGGGAGGGCTCGAGTATATGAAAAGACTAAGGCCCTGTCACTTTATCATCCTGAAGAACAATTGTCTGAGTTCAGGGTAGGTGTCTCGGAGTCTGTCCCAAATGTCTGGATGTATACGGAGCGGAGAATTATGTTGATTTCTTGAATTTCGATCATTGTGATCCTTATCATCGGTTATGTCTCCGTAAATGGATATATGAACTTCCAAGTGATTTCTGCTGGTTGTGTAGGATAAAGTCGAATCGAGGTGAGGTGTGAAATGCTGAATTATGAACAGATGAGAGCGGCGATAGCGACTCTTAAGGATTGGGAACTTGTTAGTAGTTTTACTGTAGGCGGTTTTGACTATATGGGTTTCTCTGTGAGTGAGCCGTATAAGCTCCTGATCTTGTCCGGGCAGAGGGATACCGTATATGATTGCAGCTCTAAGCGCCTTGTTGATGTGGAAGTCATTGTTGATGAGAAAACATTTATTGCTATGTGTGATCTTATGCCTGATGAGTTCATTCCGATCGCAGGTTCCTATGGCGGAAGTCTTCCTCACGAGATTGCTCAGGGCGAACGTGTCGAGATAACTTACCATGATCCTCACACGGTCTCGGGTAAGGAGCTTATCTATCAGCAGATCGAGTTTGTTGACCTCGCTGGAAACAGGACGGTGATATTTGATAGCTATCCTTCTTATGTATGCGGTTTCAGCAGTGACGGCAATTACTTTGCGCTCGCTGATGACGGCGCCCTTTGGGTGCTGAAGAGACGCGCATAAACTTTTACTACCGTACAACCTTAGGTTGTATTTTCTGCATTGCTCTCGATTTTTTACAACCTTATGTTGTAGGTCTTACTGTACGTATTGAGATTTACAACCTTAAGTTGCTGGTATAAATGTGCATATTAGGAATTACAACCTAAGGCTGCACAAAATAAAGGGGACAGCGTGGTAATACTGTTCCCAAAGGCGTATAAACGTTAAGAATGGATTGCG
>CADCPU010000398.1 GCA_902803365.1 Oscillospiraceae bacterium | reverse complement strand
GATCATATCGAGATTCTTCTTGGCAAGTTTTGCCTTGCTGTTCTCGATCATATTCTCGGTCTCCATGGAGAATCCGCACAGGAACTGACCTTCTCTTTTGTTGGCGCCGAGTTCCTTCAGGATATCATTCGTGCGCTCGAGCGGGATCGCCATGTCGTCTTCACTCTTCTTTATCTTATTGTCAGAAACGGTCGCGGGCCTGTAATCGGCTACAGCGGCCGCTTTTATTATTATGTCTGCTTTCGGGGCATTCGAGGTCACCGCTTCGTACATATCCCTGGCGGATACAACGTCGATAACGTCCATATATGCGGGCTTCGGCAGGTTCACCGGGCCCGATACGAGCGTTACGTTTGCGCCTCTTCTTGCTGCCGCTTTGGCGATCGCGTAGCCCATCTTGCCTGTCGAATGATTAGTCAGATATCTTACAGGATCCAACGCTTCACGGGTAGGTCCCGCAGTAACGAGAACATTTATTCCGCACATATCCTTCTCGTGTGCGAGCGTCTGAAGGCATGTCTCAAGGAGCCTTTCGGGTGCAGGAAGCTTACCCTTGCCGACGGCACCGCATGCCAAACGGCCGGAATCAGGTTCGATCACTTCCCATCCGTAATGACGGAGAGTCTCGATATTATCCTGCGTAACGGGATTTTCGAACATCGCCGTGTTCATCGAAGGTGCGATGGCCTTCGGACATCTGCAGGCGAGGACCGTTGTCGTCAGCATATCATCAGCGATTCCGTGCGCGAGCTTTGCGACTATGTTGGCGGTCGCAGGTGCGATGATGACCATATCGGCCTTATCAGCTACCGCGATATGCTCGACGCTGTGAACGAAGTTACGGTCAAAGGTATCCGTCAGGGCCTTGTTGCCCGTCAGCTGCTCAAATGTCACCGGTGTCACGAACTGCGTCGCATTCTCCGTCATGATGACCTGAACGTCAGCGTGCTGCTTGATCAAAAGAGAAGCAAGTTCGCAAGCCTTATAGCAGGCGATGCCGCCCGTCACTCCCAAAACAATGTGTTTACCTTTGAGCATATCAGTACCTCCCCTGTCGCTGTCTCTGTTACTGTAACACAAAAGAACTCATATTCCAAAACGCTAATTGCACAATAATCACAGTGCCGCCGCTGTTTGAAGCGGTGTTACCGTATGCTATAATCCTTCTACCGATGCCGATAAGGCGTCCCCTGTACCTTAATGGACAGGAGGAGCAAGCGCCTCACATCAGGCATCATCGTTATTCTGACGCAGTGTATCCCGCTAAGAGGAACACAAGCAAGGAGGTAGACAAATGAATAACAGACCCAAGATCAAGAAGATGGTAGAGATCGCTATATTTATCGCCATCATCATCGTAATGAAGATAACAGGTTTATCTTCCGTCCCGGTCGGACCGCTCGTAATGACATTCACCATGGTACCGATCGCAATAGGAGCAATGCTCCTGGGCCCTGTCGAAGGTGCAATTCTCGGTTTTGTTTACGGCATCACGAGTCTTTATGATGCGATAACAGGCGCTTCGGCAATGACAGGTTTCTTTTTCCAATTAAGTCCGGTACATACAGTCGTTCTCTGCGTTGTAACACGTACTCTCGTCGGCTTCCTCACAGGCCTCATCTTCAAGGCTCTCAGAAAGCTCGACAAGAAGAAGATCTGGTGCTACTACGTCGGCGGCCTTTTGGCACCTATGCTCAACACGATCATGTTCATGGGCTACATCGTTTTATTCTTCTATAAGAGCGAATATGTTCAGAATCTCGTATCCAACTTAGGCGCAGCCAACCCTCTCATGTTCGTCATCCTTCTCGTAGGCGTTCAGGGCCTCATCGAGTGGGCAACGGGCTGCTTTGTCGGCGGCAGTGTCGCAAAGGGCGTAGCACACGCACTTAAGATGGACAGAGACTAATCTTTATACCAAGGAGGAACAGCGTATGATACTCGCTATCGACGTAGGCAACACAAACATCGTTCTCGGAGGCATCGAAAAAGGCAAAGAGGTCTTCTCCGTCAGGATCTCCAGCGACCGCAACAAGACGGCCGATCAGTACGCCTTGGACATCCAGGGCATCCTCAGCATGCATAACGTAAAGATATCCGAGATCGAAGGCGGCATAATCTCATCCGTTGTTCCTTATCTTCAGACAGTCATCCCGCAGGCAGTTAAGATCCTGACCGGCATCGACATCATGATCGTAGGTCCGGGCATCAAGACAGGCCTCAATATCAAGACCGACAACCCGGGCGCAGTCGGAAGCGACCTCATCGTAGGCGCCGTCGCAGCCCGCGCCAAGTACAAGCTCCCGATCGCTATTATCGACATGGGAACGGCAACGACGGTCGCAGTCATGGATGACAAGGGAAGCTACTTGGGCGGCATGATCATCCCGGGCATCTGGGTATCTCTCAACGCGCTCTCATCCCAGGCAGCTCAGCTCCCGTATATCGACCTTAACGGCAAGACCAAAGTCCTCGGCACGAACACCGTCGACTGTATGCGCTCAGGTTCACTCATCGGCTGTGCGGCAATGCTCGACGGCATAATCGACAGAGTCGAGCAGGAACTCAAAATGCCTGTAAGCGCAGTCCTCACGGGCGGCGTCAGCCACCTCGTTGCTCCTTACTGCAACCGCAAGTTCCATCTGGAGCCTAACCTGCTCCTTGACGGCTTGCAGCTGATCTACGAGAAGAATAAGAAGTGATCGCCTTTTAAATCTTACCGGTTTCCTTACCAAATAGAGTCTCTTTTGGTAAGGTTTTCGGTAAGTATGAACAAAACTTACCAAATGTATCGTTTCGCGCAGACGAAACTGACAAGTTGAATTCTTGACATGCAAAAGACCGCCTCACTTGAAGTGAGTGCGGTCTTTGTTTTCGATCAAACAACGCCGATGCCGGGAAACGTTCCCGTAAGATCACTTCTTACCTATCGCTTCTTCAATAGTCGAAGCCTGGCCGCGTGCGATCTTGCTCTTTATCTCTTTAAGGGACTCGATGTTCCTGTACCGGACAGGAACGATGTCCTTGTTGTCGTTTAAGAATTGCTTTGTCGCTCCGAGTGACTCCTCGACCTGCGCGAGCCTGCCCGCGAGCTTGCGGTCTTCGACCTGCGTGATCTCAACTCGTTCCTGATAGAGCTTCATGCATGCCTTCTTGCGCCATGCTCTTGCAGCGACCAAGGAAGCCGCAAAGTAGATGACCGTTATAAGGATCCACAAGACCGGCATATATCCGGCCGGCACTTCTTGGTGGGCAATGATGACCACCCAGACGATCGCTGCAAGGATAGGATAGAACACGAGGAAAGGCCAAAAGAACCTCATGAACGAGTAGTCGTATGTCGGATCGACGTCAACGCCTATCCTCGCCTTTAATCTCTCGATCTCTTCCTCGGCTTCTTCCTTATCCTTCAAAGCCTCGATGTATGCGCTGAGCTTATTCAGCAACTCTTCTTTTTCCACTAACAATACTCCCTCAGTTTTGTGTCGGACGCGGTGCGCCGCAATCAGGACAGAATCTCGATGCGACTCCTACCTTACCGCAGCCAGGGCAATTCCATGTTGCCACGCCTGCCGGTGTGCCTTCGCCCGTGTTGCCTGAGACAACGTTTCCGAAGCCTTCGCCCACCTTAGCAGATTCTCCCATTATCGGGTTAAGAGCCTCTTTTGTCATATTGATCACGCCGCCCATAGCTCCGAGCGTTACGCCGAGACCTGCTATATCACCTACGCCGCCTGCAGCTCCGCCCGAGCCTGAACCGCCCGTGATGCCGTTCTGCATCGCTTCGAGGCCGACCTGTCTTGCCGTCTCGTCCTTATATGTGTAGCCCTTCATCTGCATCTCCTGAGCTTCCGCCTCGGCCTGCATCTTGTATGCGTCAGCCTCTGCCTTCGCCTTT
>CADCPU010000397.1 GCA_902803365.1 Oscillospiraceae bacterium | reverse complement strand
TCGGAATCGATCACCTGATAATCTCTGATCCAACAGAGCTTCTCACAGCCATGAGACCATGTCCTTACCTTAAAAGACTCTTTCCAGGCAGGATATCTGTCCATCTCGACAGTCATCTTAAGGATGATCCAGCAAAAACCAGCCTGATTAAGAGAAGGCGTATCAACGCCGAATTCAACGACAGCGTCCTCGGCAACTTCCTGAAAATCTCCCGTCAGGACAGACGGAAAGATCAGATCAGCTTCAGAGCTGTCATTACACTGAACGTAGAAATCCTTTTCCGTATACGCCGGGATGCTCATACAACCTCCTCCGGCTTATCAACTATCCTCATAAAATGAGTATTACGCGGATTATATCTTCTGAATGCCTTATACATTTTCTCCTGGAACTCAAAGATAACAACAAACTTATAGCCGTCGGAATCAACGAGGCAGTACCAGTTATTATCGGAAATAGCATAATCATGAAGTCTTGTGGCATTAAGAGTAAGCTTGCCTTCCGAAAGATCTGATTTAAACGTATCAGCCGTAAGAGGCGCGATCCTCTTGCACTCCTGGATCTTGAACTCCGTAATGAGCTCACGCTTGCTCTCGTTATAGATCCTGGTCAAAGTAAACTCGTCGTTTGTAAGAGATGTCTCATATTCGACATTCTGTCTCTTGTTAAGCCAATAGCAGAGATATCCGAGACCAAACGATATGATACCGGTCAAAAAAATGATATTGTATCCCAAAAGGATCGGGAAAGCGTTAAGGAAAAATATGAGAAGAACTGTCGCGATCACGCTCATGATCGTAAAGAGCCTGTTAGCAGTCGTTTTCTCACGCTTAATTATATTTTCTACAAAAACATCATCTATCAAAGGTTTATCCCCCTAAATAATAACTATTGGATATCTTACCACAATGACTTAAAAATACATTAAAAAAGAATTGAAATTTAAAAAGCCCCGCCGCCTTTATCAGGCGACAGGGCTTGAAAATCATTTACGGGATCAATACATGCCCGGTGCCTGAGCAGGCATAGGCGGCTCCGGTTCAGGGATGTCTGTAACGACAGCCTCTGTTGTAAGGAGCGTAGATGATACGGATGCAGCGTTCTGGAGAGCGGAACGTGTAACCTTTGCAGGATCAACGATACCGACCTTGAACATATCTACATACTTATCATTGAGAGCATCATAACCGATACCCGGCTTCTTGTTCTTGATCTGGTCACAGATAACGCTTCCGTCAACACCTGCATTGGCAGCGATCTGACGAACAGGCTCCTCAAGAGCACGGAGAACAATGGCAATACCGGTCTTAACATCGCCTTCAGCATCGTTAAGAAGAGCTGCAACAGCAGGGATAGCATTGATGAATGCCGTTCCGCCGCCAGGAACGATACCTTCCTCTACAGCTGCCTTTGTAGCTGCGAGAGCATCCTCGATACGGAGCTTCTTCTCCTTCATCTCTGTCTCTGTAGCTGCACCGACCTTGATAACTGCTACGCCGCCGGAAAGCTTTGCAAGTCTCTCCTGGAGTTTTTCGCGATCGAAATCGGATGTTGTCTCTTCGATCTGAACACGGATCTGATTAGCACGAGCCTTGATATCCTTCTGATCACCTGCACCGTCAACGATGATAGTGTTGTCCTTTGTAACCTTAACCTGATGAGCACGGCCGAGCTGCTCGATAGTTGTATCCTTGAGCTCTCTTCCGAGGTCAGCAGTGATAACCTGACCGCCTGTGAGGATAGCGATATCCTCGAGCATAGCCTTACGTCTGTCACCAAAACCAGGAGCCTTGACACCGATACATGTGAATGTACCACGGAGCTTATTGAGGATCAATGTTGCAAGAGCATCACCCTCGATATCTTCAGCGATGATAAGGAGCTTCTTGCCCTGCTGAGCGATAGGCTCGAGAACAGGAAGTACATCCTGGATATTTGTGATCTTCTTGTCTGTGATGAGGATATAAGGATCGTCAAGAACTGCTTCCATCTTATCCATATCCGTGCACATGTAAGATGAGAGGTATCCTCTGTCAAACTGCATACCCTCAACAACTTCAAGGGATGTGCCCATTGTCTTGGACTCTTCAACTGTGATTACGCCGTCTGCAGTAACCTTATCCATAGCCTCGGATATGAGCTCACCGATATACTCGTCACCTGCGGAGATAGCAGCAACCTTAGCGATATCCTTGGAACCGTTGACCTTCTTAGCGCTGCCGAGGACCTCGGAAACAGCCTTGTCAACTGCAAGGGAGATACCCTTACGAAGGATGATAGGGTTAGCACCTGCAGCGAGGTTCTTCATACCTTCACGGATGATAGCCTGTGCAAGGAGTGTAGCTGTTGTAGTACCATCACCTGCAACGTCATTTGTCTTGGAAGCAACTTCCTTAACGAGCTGAGCGCCTGCATTCTCAAAACGGTTCTCAAGTTCGATCTCCTTAGCGATCGTTACACCGTCGTTAGTGATGAGCGGTGCACCGTACTTCTTATCAAGTACTACGTTTCTGCCCTTAGGGCCGAGTGTTACCTTAACTGTATCGGCTACCTTATTAACGCCGATCTCCAAAGACTTACGTGCGTCTTCTGCATACTTAATGTCTTTTGCCATTTTTGATCATTCCTTCCTGTATTACTCAACGATCGCGAGGATGTCGTCCTGACGAACGATAATGATCTCCTCACCGTCGATCTTTACTGTTGTTCCAGCGTAATCTCTAACGATTACCTTCTGTCCCTTCTTAACTTCCATCTTTATCTCAACACCGTCAACTGTTCCACCCGGGCCAACTGCGATGATCTCTGCGATCTGCGGCTTCTCCTGTGCGCTCGAAGTAAGAACGATTCCGCTCTTTGTTGTCTCTTCAGCCTGAAGCTTCTTAATAACTACCTTATCTCCTAAAGGCTTAACTGTCATAGTGCATGACCTCCCTTTGAAAAGTTTAAATGGTTTAGCACTCTTACGACTCGAGTGCCAACGTCAATAATATAATGCTAAGGTCAATCAAAGTCAATACGAATATCAAAAAAAGTCAAAAATCAAATGAGGCAAAAATAAGTGAGGCCCGCTTCCCTCGGGAGCAGGCCTCAAATCATTATTTATGCTGTATGAAATCTTCGACTTTTACATCTTTCGGACACTGATCATCCGTCGGTGCATTAGGTATATCCTGAACTCGTTCGAATTCTTTTCGCTCACCGTAAAAATAGTCCTGAACATAAGGGATCGTCGCGTTCCAGTTATTTCTGATACTCCACTCATTACCAAAATTACCGCCGTTAAAGAAGCTTCCGGTAAATTGTGCATCGTTAAGTCCTTCAAGGTGCTGGAGCGGCAGCGAGAGATATTGTATCTCCGGATTATCAAGTGAAGGAACGATCTCCAGCGCATACTTGGTTATATCCTTCTCGGAGATATTTGTCTTGATAAGTTCCGATTCGATGATGGTACCGAGACAATTGGCTTTATCGAGCTTACTGAGTTTCATAAAACTGCTCATAAGGCTGTTAAGCACTTCAACCTGTCGCGCCGAACGAT
>CADCPU010000396.1 GCA_902803365.1 Oscillospiraceae bacterium | reverse complement strand
TAGTTGATCGTGGAGTCAGGAACAGAGATGGCGATAGGTCTGCCCGGGCTGATGAAGAAGACGTTATCGTACGCAGTGGTCGCACCTGCAGGCGTATATCTAGCCTTATATTTGACTTCCTCACTTGAGTTCTGATACTTAACGTTCAGGTGACCTTCTGTACCGTTATCGAGAAGGACATACTCCTCAGAACCGTCGAGCTGATAGTAGATCTGATAAGCAAACTCAGCGAGGTTAAAGTCGAACTCATCCGTACCGGAGATCTCTTTGCTGAGGAGGATCTGACCCGGCTTAACGGACGAGAGATTAAATCTCATATGAAGGTTGGAAGCACCAGCACCACGCTCCATGTAGAAGATCTTCATGGTATGTGAAGAGTAGTCTCTGAATACGTTCTCCCCCGGCTCAAAAAACTTATCGAGGTAAGCATCAACATCCGCCTGGGAAGCGCTCGGGTAGCGGGATCTGTAGTTTTCCTCAAAGATAGTTCTCAGGTTTGTCGTTTTCTTATTTCTCTTGCCGTCTATACAGACCTCAACTTGGCCTGTGCAGAAATTGACCTTACCTGACAAGGCACTGTGAACACCACCAAGGTCGATAACAAGTTCTCCGTCTACATAGAGCCAGAAATCGTCGTCACCCGTAAATTCATAGATGATATCGTGACCCCATGCATCGTGTCCGCTAGGTGTCTGAACAAAACCAGCATCAAGCTCTACACCGAAGAAATAGTTCGGGTTATCGATACAATAGAGTCTTTCATACTTACGGGGATCGTCATCAGAAAGCGGCTTGGCTTCGGCACTGTACAGATTCTGGTTCTTAGTACTGAATTTGTTTTCTGTCAGGTCATCAAACGGGAAGAACTGACCATGTTTCATCGATTCTGTTGCTTTTATATCGCTCGAACCAAGTTGGTGGTATACCTTAAAAGTACCGTCTTCCTGCTGGAATACCGCATAATCCTGAGTACTGTCAAATTCGTAGTATCCACTGGCTTCATAAGTACTTGCTATGAACAGTTTATCCGCCTCATATACATCAAGGTCATATGCTGTTTTGGCTTCCTCTTCATCGAAGAGCTTAGCGAATGAACCGTTTTTTGCTACCGGATATCCGTCTTCCCCAAGATATGTCGAAAGCAAGCCCTTTGTCGGATCAGCATCCAAACCACCGTTACTGTTACCCAGAACTGCTGTAGGCTCCTTTCCTCTTGACGAATTAGAAGGATCTTGGGAAAAATCGACAATCTTCATCGTGATACCGTGATCGGCATTATTGAGCGTGTCTACCGTCTTAATCTCATCTGAAGCCGTGTCAGTCATTACGGCAAAGTAAAATGTCTCCGCCCTTGTCCTCGGACATGAGACGACTTCATCCGTTCCGCTCGTCTTGATACCTGCATACGAATAATATTTGTTATCCCATGCGGTTATCTCACTATAGTAAGCGCCGTCACGACGACCGGACATGTTGATACCGATCTTGTCGTCCGACAGGATCTGATTGTCCTGGATCTGCGGCGCGAGATACTGCTCTGAATATACATTCTGGAGTTCATAATAGTTATTAGGCTTGTTTGTACCCTCATAGTAGTACTCCGTAAAATCCCAGAGGAGAGTATTGATCTGCGAACCTACCCACTGGATCTCGTCTGCTCTCTCATATACTTTGTGAAGGCTGCCGTCATAGTCGATTGCGTAGAATTCGTATTCCTTCTTGGAATCGTTCCAAATACGTGTATAGACGATGACCTGTGCACCATTAGGAATCAAATCGCGGTCAGAGATGCTGACCTTCTTTGCCGAATAAGTTACGATATACTCATCAATCATCTCGGTCGGTTCAATGAAACTCAGATAAGTGGAATTACTACTGTCTGTCGTAAATCCTGTGCTGACCTTGCCGGTATACAAAACGGAGTATCCGTCTGCTTCAAGTGTGAACTTGCCGGCGTTTGCACCGGTACCATCAACATACTTGACTTTTGAAGGAGTATCAGACATCGTCACACCTTCAGATGTGATCTTAAGATATTTTGTTTGTCCGTTATCCACAGTTGAGATATAGTATTGGTTCTTGCCCTGCCACGAAAATGTCCACGCGGAAGCATCAAGATCAAACGGGATATATACAATATCCGTACGATCCTCCTTGGCATATACGGCAGGCAAGAAAAGCGCATTATGAGGACCGGCCTGAAGCGCTACACCTGAATTGGCATCACAAACACCGATAGAATATGTCTTGCCGTCAAGATCGTATGGATCTACTGTAACATTCTCGTTGTATACAAAAGAAAGCTTGGCATTGTCGTCATTGGCATTATTATAAGCAGCAAATGCAGTTCCCTTGGCGCCACCCTGCTGGTTTATATGTCCTCCTGTGCCTTTAAGCGTAAAGATATAATCTGCACTGCCTTGAGCAAGCGTAAATTCCGAAAAAGACGATGTCGAGTCAGTAAAATACAAGCAATTATTGCCTGAACTGCTCATCGAGGTGTTTCCGCCGTTGTTGAGATATTTCCTATTACCTTGCGTATCAAGGCAATAGATATAATACTTATTTGCTGTACCCGTTGATTCAAAGTAATACTCGGCAGCACTTGACGGAGGTGTGTCGATTGAAGAACCCTTAACCTTCTGGATACCGTATCTGTTTGTGGTACCTCCTAAACCTGATATCTGCTTATCAGTGAGAAATGCACCATCAACATGTCCGATCAAGAACGATCTTGGTTTTCCATTATCCAAGGTAAAGAGTGATTCGAACTCCGCAACATCCTTGACCTTACCATATGTGATCTCTGTCGCAGAAGGTCCCTGCACGATCGCATAGGCCGAGACTCCGGTCGTCTCGAAAGACACCTTCGGGCCGTCCGCCGTTACGTTCATCTGCTCGGTCTCAGCGCCGAAGTGGATAACCCTATATTCTTTGCTGATGTCACTGCCGTCAAT
>CADCPU010000395.1 GCA_902803365.1 Oscillospiraceae bacterium | reverse complement strand
GGCCTCGTCAGAGAAACAGACAGCTCTACCGGTCTTACAACGGTAGAGCAGAGAAACAAGTTCTCAGTAGGAGATACCGTCGAGATATTCGGTCCGTATACGCCATATTACGAAGAGACTATCAGGGAGATGTATGACGAGGAGGGCAACGCTGTACAGAGCGCTCCGCATCCGCAGCAGATACTGCGCATCCGCTTTGAACGCATACCTGAAGAAGGCTTTATATTACGCAAAAAGAAGTAAGGAGAAAAAATGGAAGACGGCAGTTTACCCTCTTATTTGTTTATCATACTGATCGTACTGATCATGGTTTTCAATGGTCTTGTGGTTGCCTGCAAACGCGCGCTCGACTACATAGACCGCAATGTCATCAAGGACATGCTTGAAGACGAGCCTGAGAATAAAAAACTTCAGACAGTTACTGCATTCCTTTCAAAACCGTCAAAATATCACTATGCTGATCATGCAGCAAGTTTCATAAGCATCATTCTTTGTTTCATTCTTTTCAATATCCTGATGCTTATGATCGATCTTTCTGACGTTCAGAATGAATTCGGATTTTACAAAAACGGGTTCGGAATATTTGTGCTCTTATTATGCAATCTGGGCTTTTACATAGTCTACACAGCACTTTCCGATATCCTGCCTAAAAAGCTTGCGGCACAGTCAAGTGAAGCTGCAGGCGTAGGCCTTATAGGATTCCAGAAGTTCATATATGTCATCACGCTTCCGCTGGTATGGATATGCAGGGGCATTGCCAACCTGATACTCCGCATCATGGGCAAAAAGATAGACGTGGATGACGCTTACTTCTCTGAAGATAAAGTAATGTCGATGCTTGACAGAGGGCAGGAGTCAGGCGAGATCAAGGAAGAAGGCCGCAAGATGATCGACTCGATATTCGAGTTCGATGACCTCCTTGCATATGAGATCATGACCCCGCGTACGGACGTGTTCATGATAGACCTTGACGACGACAGAAGCGAGTATTTCGAGGAGCTCATGGAGCTTACTCATTCCAGGATCCCTGTTTATAAGGGCGACCCTGACAACATAGTGGGGATACTCCACATCAAGGACTATCTTTACAACGCCACTAAGAAGGGCTTCGACAACGTTGATATAAAGAAGCTGCTCAGACCGGCTTACTTTGTGCCGGAGACCAAGAATATCGATTCTCTTTTCAGGGAACTTCAGATAGAGAAGCAGCATCTTGCCATTCTTATTGATGAATACGGCGGTTTCAGCGGTATCGTATCCGTAGAGGACATCATTGAGCAGATAGTGGGCGATATAGACGATGAATTTGACGAGGAAGACCGCGTGATCGAGCAAGTTAACGATACTACATTTATCGTCGACGGCAATGTGTACCTCGATGATCTTGAAGAAGAGACCGGTGTTGAGCTCGAATCAGAGACAAGCGAGACTGTCGGAGGCTTCATTATCGACCTTATGGGTGAGATCCCAAGAGAAAAAGTCAGATACAAGCCGATATCATATGAAGATTATGACTTTACTATCCTGTCAGTCAAGGACCGCAGGATAGTAAAGATACGCATAGAAAAAGTAGAGAGAGAGGAAGACTCTGATGAGTGATTCTGTTGATCTTGTGGAACTGGTCGAAAGAGATATCATGTCATTTGATGCAGTCAGCAGATTCCCGGATCCCGGGTTCAGTGAAAACATCCAGAAGGTGATAGGAATGGATGTTCATAATCCCGGTGTCAAGGTAAGCGAGGATGACGGCGTCCTGACTATAAACTGCGAAATAATAGTTTATTTCGGTGTGAATATACCTCAGCTTTGCTATGATATTCAGTCGAAGGTCAAAAGAGACATCGAGGATCAGACAGAATTCACCGTAAAAGCCGTAAACATACGTGTTGAAGGGCTCGATAAGAAGGAGAAGAATTGAAAAGAGAAGATATAAGGGAAAAAACGATGCAGCTCGTTTATCAGATGGACATGACAGACGACTTCAGGGTCGATGATCTTTCCATCATTGATGAGAACGTCAAAGCGGCAGGGAAAAAACAGGCTGCCGAGACGCTTGCTGCGGTCCAGGATCACCACGATGAGATCGATGCAGTGATCAGTAAGAATCTTGACAAGTGGTCGATCGAAAGAATAGCCAGGACAGATCTGGCGATCCTCAGAACAGCTGTTGCGGAAATGCTTTATGTTGAGAGCATTCCTGTGAGCGTTTCAATAAACGAAGCCGTAAATCTGGCTAAAAAGTACGGCGATGACAGATCATACGCTTTCATCAACTCCGTACTGGGCAAGATCTCACGCAGCATTTAAACATGAAAAAGCTGTATCTCGGGATCGACACTTCGAATTACAGAACCTCAGCAGCAGTCGTTGACTCGGATGGCAGCATTCTGGCTCAGAAGGCTGTTCTTCTGGATGTACCTGAGGGAAAAAGGGGACTCAGGCAGTCCGACGCATTCTTTATGCACAGCAACAGGCTCCCGGGATATATCGAAGAGATATTCGGACTGGCAGATCCGGTATGTATCAAGGCAGTAGGCGTCTCAGAAAGACCAAGAAGGATCGAAGGCTCATACATGCCTTGTTTTCTTGCAGGGATAAATGCCGCAAGGGAGATAGCATCGGCGCTGAAAGTCCCTGTGTATTGCTTCTCGCATCAGGAAGGTCATGCGGCTGCAGTCATGGAAAGTGACGGAAATGCAGCTGCACCTGACACGCTCTTTTTCCACCTCAGCGGAGGCACTACGGAAGCATTGCTGTGCAGTCCTGATGACAGGGGTTACAGCATGGAGATAGTCGGCGGCACGCGTGATATCTCTGCCGGCCAGCTTCTCGACAGGTTTGGGGTAGCACTGGGGATGCCATTCCCTGCAGGAAGATATCTCGATGACATGGCTTATGAAGTCCTTGAAAAGACTGACTTTGATACAAAGAAAATTTCCCGGACAGGAGTTCTCCCCAGGATAAAATGTGATGAAGGCTATTTCAATCTTTCAGGAGCAGAAACGAGGCTGATGAGATATGCTGAAGCTCCGGGAGATGTGAAGGTCACGGATGTCACAGCCGAGCTTTTCGGATCGGTATCTGAATTATTGATCAATACCGCCGCTTATCTTAAAGACAGATACTGCGCGGACAGGATATACATGGCAGGCGGTGTGGCATCGAGCCGCACGTTCCGTGCCGTTGCAAAAAGAAGCAGTCTCGCTGACATACACTTCGGCGCTCCTGAGCTGTCCGGAGACAACGCTGTCGGCGC
>CADCPU010000394.1 GCA_902803365.1 Oscillospiraceae bacterium | reverse complement strand
ATCTCCGACCTGAACCTTCAGTGTTCCTCTTACTACAATATTAAGTTCCTGTCCCTCATGGCTGACGAGCTCATAAGGCGGATTAAGCGCTTCTTCGGAATAAGGGATGACTACGCGGAAAGGTTCGCAGAGCTTGTTTTTGAAGTTGTTGCAGAGTCTCAAGTACTCAAAGCCTGCTCTTCTTGCGATAGGGAGTCCTTCACCCTTTCTTGTTACTTCGTACTCAGTGAGGGCAGCGGAGTGACCTTCGAGGAGATCGTTGATCTCAACGCCTGCAAGATTTGCTACCTTATATACGAATGTGAAGCTGAAGTCGTCGACTCCTTCTTCGTATCTGATGTACTGTGCCTCAGATACATTTACTTTCTCAGCCATCTCAGCTGTTGAAAGACCCATATCGAGTCTTAAGCCCTTGATTCTGTCAGCGATCTCATTGATCTTCTGCTCAAGTGATACGTTGCTTGTTGTGCTTGCCATAAAAGCTACCTCCATAAATGTTACTTTAAACCTTCTAAGCGGAGGCGTTTTTTTGCAATAAAAAACGCCTCAAGTCCAACTGTCGGACATTGAGACGGATAATTCCGCGGTACCACTCAATTTGCGAAGATAACTCTTCACCACTTATAGGTTCAATCAAACCTCTTGCCTTAACGCGGCTGCCTTCGGACACAGTCTACTCGGAATATTCCATTCGGTGTGTCAGCTCAGAAGCGATAGTCACTTGGTAATCTGTAGTATCGACTCTCAGCGTAATGTCGACTCTCTGTGAAAACAAATTGACCGGACCTTCTTCGTCACAGCTTTTCTGCTATACAGTGGTAGGATATACCCACTTTTCGAGATTGTCAACAGGGATTAAAACAAATTTCTTTGATAAACAGAGTGACAGTCAAGTCAAAAATGAGATATTTTTTAGTCAAAAATAAGGTATTTAATATTATATTTACAAAACGGACTGAAAAAGACTTATTGTTCACACAATATAAGATATTTGGTATCAAAGTCAATGCAAAATGAAACCAAGGCGATGAGTTAATACTCAGATTGGGAGGAATTTGTATGGCTAGACAGTATTTGGTAACGGGAGCAACAAGCCATTTAGGTATGTTTCTCGTTGATATGTTATTAGAGCAGGGAAATAAAGTCAGGATCCTCGCAGACGTTGACGAGGATTGCTCGATATTCGAGGAATATGATATCGAGATATGCAGAGGCGAGACTTTCCATAAAGATACAATGAAAGATTTCTTCACTTTGGATGATCCGAGAAATTGCATACTCATCCACGCAGAAGAGCAGATCTCCATCGCTATGGAAAAGAATCTCAACATGAGACGCGTTAATGTCTCCGGTGCGATCAACGTTACTGATATGTGCATCAAGCATAAGATCGGCAGAATGGTTTATTTAAGTTCGGCATACGCGCTTCCGGGTGATGCAAAATATGTATCAGGCGAGAGATTCCATTTTGACAGGAGTCTCGTAGACGGCGACTATGCACAGACAAAGGCAGAGGCTTCGGCATACATCATGGAGAAAGTAGTACTCAACAAGTACAATGCGGTACTCGTACTTCCTACATTTATGATCGGTCCGGGAGCCAAGGAAGACTCAGACATCGCCAAGATATTAGACAGTTACCTTAATCAGAAGATCCAGCCTGTTAACGGCGGACACGGTTTTATCGATGTAAGAGATGTTGCCGCAGGTATCATTGCAGCAGCCGAAAACGGTGAGGCAGGTGCAGGATACATCCTGACAGGCGAGTACAGGACTACCGTTGAATTCCTTAACGAAGTCCGCGAAGCAGCCGGAGTAGATCCGGAAAACACAAAGATGTTCCCTGATTGGGCACTCAAGAAGAATGCAGTATCTAAATTCTTAGATATGTATTATAAGATCACGCACAAACCGAATCCGAAGGATGCGTATGCTCTGTTTATCACGGCACCTCATGCGAGGTACGAGCCGGAGGAGAAAGCGATAACTGTAAGCGAGATCAAGGACTCTGAGACCGGTGACAGTGAAGAGGTCGCTGCCGGTGAAGAGGGAGTCGAGAAAGCTGAAGTCGAGGCAGTCGCTACCATTTCTCCTACTCCTGCCAAGAGTATCAGCATTAAGGACTCGATCAAAGAAACAGTTTCCTATGTAAGGAACATCAATACAGGATCATAAAAGTGTGTGCGTTATGATATGACAGCCCCGCGGATGAAGCGATTCACCGCGGGGCTGTCTATTGTGCAAATAATTAATCTATGATAAGGATCAGATTCCGAAAAGAGTCTTAACAGCATCCTTATTAACGTCTGCGCCGATGATGCAGAGCTTACCGATAACATCGGAACTGCCTGTTCTTACATTCTTTTCGCCCGGAACATAATCAAAGTGGATCCAAGCACCGTTCTCGCCGGTTACGATACCCTTTGCACGGAGGATCGTGCCGTACTTATCGTCATCGTCGAGTTCGTCGAGAGCGTTGTTGAGCTCGTCAACAGTGAATGTCTTTGAAGTCTCAAAGCCGATGCTGTCAAATACCTCATCTGCATGATGATGGTGGTGTTCGTGATCATGCTCGTGGCAGCCGCATGTGCACTCTTCACCATGCTCGTGGTGATGTTCGTGCTCATGCTCGTGCTCATGCTCATGGTCATGTTCATGGTGGTGCTCATGAGCTTCCTTGAGGAGTTCTTCTGCCATCTTATCTACAGTATCGTGATTAGTCATTGCGTCGAAGATCTGCTGACCGGAGAGCTGATCCCAAGGTGTTGTGATGACAACTGCCTTAGTATTGATTCCGCGGATGAGCTCCATTGCCTGATCGATCTTCTCCTGCTTTGTTGTCTGTGTTCTTGAAAGAACGATGGTAGAAGCGTTCTCGATCTGGTTTTCATAGAACTCCTTGAAGTTCTTAAGATAGATCTTGAGCTTGGAAACGTCAGCAACTGTAGTAGCTGAAGCGATCTCAGTGCCTTCGCACTTTGCTACTGCAGCATAAACGTCTGAGAGCTTACCTACGCCTGAAGGTTCGATGAGGATCCTGTCAGGGGAGAACTTCTCGATAACTTCTGCAAGAGCCTTTCCGAAGTCGCCTACGAGGCTGCAGCAGATACAGCCGGAGTTCATCTCAGTTACTTCGATGCCGGAATCCTTCAGGAATCCGCCGTCGATGCCGATCTGGCCGAACTCGTTCTCGATGAGGACTACCTTCTGACCTGCATATACTTCTTTAAGAAGCTTCTTGATGAGTGTTGTCTTACCTGCTCCGAGGAATCCGGAAAAGATATCAACTTTTGTCATAATGTATCACTCCATTCTAATTATTTATCCAAAGTAAACTATATCATTCTCAGGAGCCGTTGTTACGACATAATCGTCGACAGTGAGGCACGGAACTGCCACATCTTTGCCCTGGGAATCATCCTTATAATATCTGACCTGGCCTGTGACCTTGAGCCACTTACCGGTAGGGAAGTTTGAACCGTATTCGCAGAAGCAGAGGAGGTTGATCTGACCGATATCGTCGGAACAGCATGTATAGGCGCGTCTTGAGAGAGCGAAAGCCTTGCCCCTGATCTCTCTGAATACGAGTGCTGTGCCCTGGAGAGTCACCCTCTTGCCGTTATATCTCTTAACGTTATCGAGTGCGTCAGTATAGAAAAGACCGTAGTCGTCGTTTGAGATGACGCACGGATCGTCGTCAAGGTTATAAGGAAGATGATCTTCGATATTCAAGATCTTGTTATCCGGATCAAGGAAGTTGATGCTGATGCCCGGATTTACGCTCTTAACAGTGGCACGCAGACGCGGAAGGTTACCGTCGTCCGTAACTCTGTTGAAGATTACCGTATCGGCATATCTGAAATAATCGGCGAAGATCGCCTGCATATTCTTGAAGTATTCCTGATATGTGGATGCATCGATGATGACGATGGAAGCTGCGAGAGCCCATCTCTGCGGTACATCACACTCTTCGAAGAAAGCGGCAGGTGATACCGAGCCGTTCCACTCGATGAATATGATATCAGGGTGATATTTCTTTTCGATATCCTCGGTGAAATCCCCGTTGAGCTCGTCAGTCTCGCATGTGATGACTATCGGATCTGCATCAGGGTAGTTGTCTTTGATATATTCCTCTTCACCTTCTTCTGTGGCGATGATGACTATCTTCTGGTCTTTGAAACGCTCTCCGTCAGTCCAGGAGCAGATGACGGATGTCTTTCCGCTGTCCAGGAAACCGGTAAAAAAATAAACCAAGCAATCTTCCATATGGGCACCTCTTTTCAAACATACTTATTTTTATACGAATGCACATTTTATTCAAGACCCTATATTATTAAAAATTACTACATAAAAAACGGTGATATTAGTTATAATGTGTAGTGAAAGAAGCGGGGTAGCCATGAAAAGAATTATCGAAGTTGAGAAATTTGCAGTCAAGAACATCAGTAAGGTCTGTGCATGGGAGATCTATAATCTGGATCGTCTTCATAATTTCCTGGAAAGACCATGGTTTGACAGCTTTATGATCTTTGTTACCCAGTCAGGAAACATGGGTACGGTATGGATAATCGCCGCTCTTCTCATGATGCTCGTTGAGCCCAGCTTCAAGGAGGGCTACACGATGCTGATCGCCCTCATCCTCTGTATCACGATAGGAAATCTCATTATCAAGAATATCGTTAAGCGCAACAGGCCTTTCTTCCATAAAGACTATAAGCTTCTGATCAAGCAGCCGAGAGATTATTCATTCCCGTCAGGACACACCTTGAGCTCTTTTGCGGCAGCAACGGTAATATTCCTGACCAATCCTCTCTGTGGCGTAATCGCTTACATCTATGCGTCCTTGATAGCCTTGTCGAGGCTCTATCTGCGCGTGCATTTCTTTACTGATGTCGGCTTCTCGCTCATCGCGGGCATCCTTATCGGAAATGCGGCAAATTACATTATGAGAACGGGAATAATGGACTTTCTGCCGAGAATAGGATAAAGTTATCCCTATGGAAAAAATAAGGTTAGGAAATATAGAACTTATATCACCGTTGATACTGGCGCCTATGGCCGGGGTCACGACTCCGTCTTTCAGGGCGATCTGCCACGAATTCGGTTCGGCCTATCAGCCGACGGAACTCGTCAGTGCCAGATCCATCCTGTACTCAGGTCTCGAAAAGAGTATGTGTTACCTTCGAATAGATAAAGAGCGCGAAGGGATCACATGTATCCAATTGTTCGGTTCTGAACCGGGAGACTTTGATCATGCGATAAAGAGTATATGTGAAGATCCGAGATTGTCCTTTGTCGATATCATCGACATCAACATGGGCTGTCCTGTTCCCAAGGTCGTAAAGACAGGCGCGGGAAGCGCACTTATCAATGATCCGTTAAGAGCACAGATGATAATCGAGTTTTCGAGGAAAGCTGCGGATGCTTACGGTAAGGCTTTGACGGTCAAGACGAGGATCGGATTCGACGAGGAAGACAAGACGAACGGCAAGGGAGAAGACTTTATCAAGATGCTCGCGCAGAGCGGAGTCGATCTGATCGCTGTTCACGGAAGGACAAGAGTGCAGATGTATCACGGCGATGCCGATATCGAGACTTTGGCAAGATACAGGAGCGCCATCAAGGATACGCATATCCCGTTTATCGCTAACGGAGATGTTAAAGACGGCGAGAGTGCCGCAAGGATATTGAGGGACACCGATGCCGACGGTCTTATGATCGGTCGTGCGGCTACGGGAAACCCATGGGTGTTTGAAGAGATCAGATGCGCGACGGAAGGGAAGGAGTGGCACGCTCCTACTGCCGATGACCGCAAGAAGATGATCTTAAGGGAGCTTAAAGATACATTGGATTATAAGGACGAACCGATCGCCGTCCGCGAGATGAGACCTGCCATGATGGCCTATATCAAGGGCCTTCCGGGTGCAGCCAAGCTCAAGGTAAGGCTCTGTTCGGCTCTTACGATCAAGGAAGTTGAGGAGATCTTATGGGAGACATAACTGATATCTATTCTTATTCGGTCGATATCGTTCTGGCCGTGCTGGGACTTATCATGTGCTTTGGCGGATATAAGCTTTTCAAGTTTTCTGTCACCTGTGCAGGTGCAGTAATAGGCTACTTTATAGGAAAGGGCATAATCGGCATAATAGTCGATGTCCTTAGATCGGGACTTCCGTACTGGGCATATATGGTGATCCCGGTGGTCTTTGCGATAGTATTTGCGGTCCTGGCATTTTCGTTTTACAAGCGCGCTTTTATCTTTACCGTCGCAGCCTTTGTCGGAAGGTGGGTATTTACCTTCGTAAAGGATATGGCCCTTATCGATATTACGGGATTTAAGGACACGATCGTACTGATCGCCATCAGCGCTGTCATCGGACTTGCCATGGGCTTTGCGGCATATCTGATACAAAGGGGTGCGATAATATTCTTTACATCCTTTATCGGTTCATTCATGGTATCTGCGGCAGTCGCAGGCTATGTATCCAAGTTTAAGCCGATCATGGACGGCTCTGCTTTCCTGGCCGAGAAGGTATTCAAGACACCGATCGAATCTGTCAAGGCTTTCTCCGGATTACTGATACTCATACTCGGTGTGGCAGGTTGTATCACGCAGGCCAGACAGAAGAAATGACGCGAATGACAAATCGCAAAAAAGACAAATGTCACAAAACGATACTTTTTTTATCTATTGTTGATGCTAAATGTGTCGAAATTGCGGAAATGTGTTGTTCCAATATGGAAAAACCTAGAATTGTGTGCTAATATTTCAGCAAATAAATAATTCTGGTGGTTAGTGATTTATTAATTAAGACAATTTACTTCTATGTATCTATCCCTTATTCCATGTTATAGGCATCTCGAAAGATCATTTCGGGATGCTTATAATCGTTAAGGGACATTTTTTCAATTGACCTTGTTTATAGTCTCACCGTTGAGGAATGCCTTGAGGTTATCGTAGGCGATATCGAGAAGTCTTGCTCTCGTCTCCTTTGGAGCCCATGCCGTATGAGGAGTGAGGACGAGGTTATCACAATCCTTAAGTTCCAAGAACGGACTGTCTTTTGCCATAGGCTCTACCGATACGACATCAGCGGCATAACCGCGGAGCTTTCCTGACTTTAAGGCATTACATACGGCGACCTCGTCAGCCATCGGGCCTCTTGCCGTATTTATGATCATCGCTCCGTCCTTAAGTGAAGATATGAGATCTTCTGATATGATGCCTTTTGTCTCAGGCGTGAGCGGGCAGTGGAATGTGAGAACATCGGCCTTTTTCGCGGCCTCCTCGAGAGTGCTGCACTCGAACCTGATCCCTTCGATATCGATATGTTCGGAAGGCTTATGAGGCACAGCGATAACATTCATTCCAAACGATCTGAGCATAAGAGCTACCCTCTGACCGATCTTGCCCATGCCGATGACAGCTGCCGTCTTGTTATAGAGTTCGGTCATGGGAGAGAGCGTGTAGCAGAACTGCGGAGATCTTGTCCAGTCACCGTTTTTGACCGATCTCTCGTGCATTCCTACCCTGTTTGTGAGTTCCAACAGAAGTGCGACAGCCATCTGGGCAGTCGCGAAAGTCGCATACTCAGGCACGTTGGTCACCGTGACGCCGTGAGCAGATGCTTCTTCAAGATCGACGACGTTGAACCCGGTTGCGAGCACTCCGATATATCTGAGCTTCGGAAGAGAAGCGAAGACCTTCTTATCGAAAACCGTCTTGTTCGTGAATAAGATCTCAGCGTCTTTAGCCCTGTCGATGAGCTGGTCAGGCGAAGTCGTATCGTAAGGGATAACTTCTCCGAATTCTTCAAATCTTGCCCAGGAGAGATCTCCCGGATTAGCTGCGGATGCGTCGAGTATGACTATCTTCATATTGTTCTCCTTTATTACCGTTTGTGGTATCCTAATGCTTTAAAGTATATATACACCGTCGGTTGATGTGCAACAACGAGTTGTTGTTTTTCGTCTTTATACCGAAAGGTGGAGGGACATAAAATGCACTTAAAGAAGATATCTGCCATGATCATGGCAGGCCTTATCATATTATTGCCGCTTACATCATGCGGTAAAGACGAATCCGAGCCGTCTGAAGAGACGGTCGGGAGCACTGTGGAAACGAGCGGTCAAGAGGAGCCTGAAGTCGAAGAGAATAGTAAGATCAGAGGTACTGAACTCGGCCAGATGTATGCCATAGAGGAACTCGCTTCAACTGATATCAACCCGTTTGGAGCAAACGGTGAAGGGCTTTATGACACAGATCAGCTCCTTGATCCGAAGCCGCTTGTCTTCAGAGATGATTTTCTTATCACTCCGTGTTATACGGGAGCTTACGGATATAGTGTCTTTATGGGTATAGACATATTCGAATTTGAGACGGGTAAACAACGCAATGTTCAGATCTGTTCTTCTGATGTTCTTATGTATGTTACGCCTTTTGAGTGTAACGATGAGCTCTATGTATGTCTTCAGAGCAGTACGGATCCCACTGATCCCCCTGTCTTTTATGCGATACCATTCAATGATTCGGAATCTGAACCTTTTGTTACTGATGCCTTTGACAAGTTCGTTATGGATAATCCAAATGAATATAGGGATACATATGATGTCTTGGATATCTATACATACGAAGATGCTACGATGATGGTCGTCGGAACGTATGTGACTAATTCGTCTGCATCAGGCATTAAGATCATTACCAACATCGAAGAAGAAGACCCTGAGGTCCTTCTGTGGAATAATGATTTTGTGCCGAATATCGTGACCGATGATACGTTCTATGGTGATGATATGATGGAAAATTTCAGCGATTATGCGATCGTATATCGCGGGGCATTCAGAGCCGATGACGGTGTGGTTTTGACATCATTCCGCTCCGCGACGGAACTTAAGGATGACAGGGTAATGGATTACAGACTCCGTACTTTTGATCTGGACAGAATGAGTTTTACTGCCAATAAAGGATACTATGTAAATACTCTTGAGGGCCTTTATCAGGTCAACGGATCAGGAAATGAGAAGAAGATCCTTGATTACAACTGTGTGATCGGAGATCCGACGTTGCTTTATTACGGAACATTCCTGAAGGAGAAGGACGGCGTATTTTATTTTGTAAGTGATACTTTTAACAGTGATTATGAAAAAACGCTCGAACTTACTTATAATGACAATCTGCAGGTTAAAAGGCACGTCTTTACCGTAAGTCCTGTCGATAATCCGTATGCCGAGCGCACGGTGCTTGATATGGTCTCGTCTGATGGAGATATCGATGTGCTCCGTAATATCTATGAATTCAACAGAACGAATTCCGATTATTATGTCAGGCTTACTCTTCTGGACGGTTCCGTTCCCGGTTCCTGCGTTGAGGAGAATATCTCTCACGATCTGCCGTTTGTCTATTTGAACAGTGTAAATTCCTATATAAATTATATGTACCGCCTTGCCCAGTTCGAGAAACTCTGGAAGGTTTATGTCAGCAAGAACAAGCCTGATCTTTTGTACGGTATGCCCCTTCAGGAGGGTATGTGCAATGACAGATATTGCCTGCCGCTTCAGGATATGCTCGATCTTAAGTCCGACAACTTGATGGAGAGCGTGATCGAGAGAGATACTGCGATGCATGACGGAAATCTCTACAGGATGCCGTTGTGGTTTACATACTCATGTCTGACGATAGATCCTCTGTCTGATTGGGATACGTCGTTAATAGATAACAAAGAACTCATATCATTTGAAGAATATGATGACGTTAAGCAAAGCTCTAACACCCCGTGTCGCAGTTTCTTCTTTATGACAGACAGTGCAGAAGGATTTATAAGCCTGTTCTCCAATGAATTCGATCACTATATCGATATGAAAAACGGCGAACATCATCTTGACGGTTCTTCTTTCAGAAGTTTGGCTTCGTATTTTATGGATTGGCATGATTACGATGTGACGTATTCCGTATCCGAAGACATGCCGTATGAAAGATATATATATCAGCTCCGCTGCAATTCCGTGCCGGCATTCTTTCATGCGCCAGAAGAAGGCGATGGCGCATTGTTATCTCATATGTGGACTCTTCCTTCGAACTTTGAGACAGGTTACGGAGCCGAACTCACGGCTGCGGTTGCGATAGGTGCCAATACCGACGAGGCAGAGGGTGCGGCTCAGGTGATCGATTTTCTTATCTCAGATGAACAGGTCATGCCTTCAAGCAATTTGTCATTCTCCATCAATCGGGATGTGACGAAAAAAGTTAATGATTCTCTTAAATCCATATTGGGGTACGGAGCTGATGAACTGATCGATCAGTATTTTGATAGAATGATGGATAAGATCGAAAAGCTCGATCATATCTGTATGTCGGACTATGAGATATTTGATAGTGTTCTCAGATATATGCCTGATATTCTGGAAGGAAATCTGACGCTTAATGAATACAGTAAGGCAACTTCGACTATCGCGGAGAAGGTACTGAACGAGAAATGATCCCAGGAGGTCGTCTATGAAAAAGAATTACGGAAGATTCATCGGTGCGATCTTATTGCCGCTTTTTACATTGGCATCCCTTGCGGGCTGTTCAAAGGATAAGGACGATGTCGAAGTCCTTGAAGATGACGGTAAATCATGGTTTGAATCTGACATGATCCGATTCGATATGCCATTCGGTGAGGGCGATGAAGACGACTTCGAAGCATCGAGGATGTGGAAATGCGGTGATCGCTATTTTTCGATAATGCTCGATAATTCAAACGAGAGAAGCCGTGGCGTCAAGCTCCTTGAATTCGATAAAGAGGGTAAGCTTACCGGTCAGACCGATATCGACCTTTTCGGTGAGAAGGCCGCTGATGCATATATTGTCTACGATACACCGACGATGATGTTCGATTCCAAGATGATAATCTCCTGTTTTTATTCCGATGATGAGAAGAACGGAGAATATTATTACGCCTATGACGTGCTCGAAAAGACGGCCGAGCGCCTCTCGTACCTCGACGGACTTGATCCGGATTCTTTCGTTCAGGATATAGACAAGACCGATGACGGCAGTTACTGCACGCTTATCGGCACTTTCGGTGAGACTGATGATGTCGATTATCAGATCATGGTATCTTCAGCCGATGCCGTAACATCGAGCCGCAGTATATCCGAAGCAGGACTTCCGGGAGCGGTAGAGTCGATCTATGACATGAGCACGGGTAAGGATAATGTTGACGTTCTGCTCAGAAGTGATGCGAATTACATCGTAACCCTTGATATCTCAGGCGATAAGTACGATGTCACCAAGCTCAGCGGAAGCGGACTTTTTAATCTTTGTCTCGATAACGGTTCTGCATTCGGATTCAAGGAGACAGGACTTTATAAGCTCACCGAAGATAAGGAGACACCTTGTTTCCTTTACGAGAATACGAATATCATCCGTAATCTTGTCGGAAGTTCAGAAGTCATCGAAGCTTCGGCCGACAATATCATCTTGAGCGGTCAGACATACTTCTCTGATTCCAAGTTTGTTCAGCCTTATGTCTTTGATGTCAGCAAGGCGTCTGACGACTATATATCCGGAAGAACGGTCATCACTGCTTCTTATCTCAATAATCTCGATGATTACCTCGATGAGGTCGTATATAAGTTCAACAAGGACAACACCGAGTATTATGTCAAGCTGACATCAGACTATCTGCTGGATGTCGATGCGATCGACGAATCCATCAACTGGAATTCCGCTGATGCTGATGCTCAGTGGGAACGCCTTTATGCGGAGGGCAAATCCGAGATAATCGACCGTCTGGCAATGAACCTCATATCAGGCGACGGCCCTGACATCGTATTTAATGCCGGAAACTGCTCGAGACTTTTGTCAGAAGATTACTTTGCCGATATTTCCGGCCTTTTTGAACGCGATATGGATAAAGCCGAATTCTTCAGCAATATCATTGAGGACGCGAAGGTCGACGGTAAACTCTATTTTGTCCCGCTCTCGTTCTATCTCAGGGGCTTGTCCGTAGATTCAAGAAGCGCTGCCGACGGTTCCGGCTGGAGCTTTGATGAGTATAAGACTCTGGTCGCTGATGTTTGCAACGGAATAGATCCTATGGAAATGGACAGAAAAGACTGCTTCCTGAGGCTTTTTGACAGTGAGATCGATCTGTTCGTCAATGGACGCACGGTTAATCTTGACAGTGATGAGTTCAAGGAACTTGCAACTTTCTGCTACGAGAATATCCCTGAGCAGGCTGTTGACTCCTCCGTTTACGAAGGTTCGATACAGGCATCTGCCGAGATCATATCCGACTTTTCTTCCTATATGGATGCCTGCAAGATAAGCGGCGGCAAGATGACTCGTTCATTTACCGGCTATCCTTCATCCGATAAGCGTGGTCCTTCGGCCGTATTCTATAACGACGTAGCGATCGCATCCAAGTCTTCTCAAAAGGACGGTGCATGGGAGTTTGTAAAGTATCTTCTCAATACTGACAGCCAGATAGAGATCAGTGCTTCAAAAAACGAGATCCCGGTAAGCAAGAAGGCCTATGAGACAAGAGTAAAGACGGAATTTAACGATTACCAGGAGCGCATCAACGAATCAAAGTCAGGCGACAAGACTGCAGCTTCAAGGACCGCTGATGAAGGAAAGATCGACGAATATATGGAAGTTATCGCTTCTGCTAACCTTCATCTGGATTGCGATCCTTCCGTAAGGCTCGTGGTCAGTGAAGAGATAGATGCATTCTTTGCAGGACAAAAGAGCATCGATCAGGTCGCCGAGACGATCCAAAACAGAGCAAGTACGGTTATCAACGAGAAAGATTAAACAGCATCTTTCTTATCATCCTTTTTGGGTGAAGGGGAAGAGACATAGACATCAAGATTATCCTTGAATGTCTTGTTGTAAAGATGCGGAGTAAATATCGCTCTTACGGTAGTGAAGATGATCTTTACATCTTCAAGGAGCGAATAGTTCTTGATATACAAAAGGTCATAACGAAGCTTATCCTGAGGCGTTGTATCGTAGCTTCCTGCAACCTGTGCAAGACCCGTGATACCGGCCTTAACGGAGAATCGCTGAGCGTAAGCAGGGATCTCCTTTTCGAAGTTTTCAACAAATTCAGGACGTTCGGATCTCGGTCCGACGACACTCATGTCGCCTACGAGAACATTGAAGAACTGAGGGAGTTCGTCGATCTTGGATCTTCTTAAGAAACGACCGAACTTTGTGATCCTCGGATCGTTCTTACCGGAGATTACGGCGCCGGTCTCTTTCTCAGCATTTACGACCATAGTCCTGAACTTGAGGATGTTGAATTCTTTGTTGTCGATGGTAAGCCTCTTCTGCTTAAAGATGACAGGTCCCTTGCTGCTGACCTTGATGCCGATAGCGGCAATGAGCATGAGAGGTGAGGTGATTATTATCGCAAACAGCGAGAATACGATATCGAAAAGACGCTTAACGAGCCTTTGCTCAAAGGAGAGCGTCATACGGTCGAGAAGGAAGACCATGAGGTCGTTTAAGTTGATTACCTTTGATTTATAAAGGCTGATCTCGTAGAACTGAGGAACTACGTATGCAACGGTCTTCTGCTTTGCACAATTGAGGATGATGTCGGATTTTGCTTCCTCAGGTACGTCAGGACAGATGAATATCTCTGCCTTGCGTCTGATCGCGGCTCTGATAGCCGTTTTGTTCATGTAATTGATAGGTTCGCTCAAGTTAAGATCGAGACTCTTAAGGGAAGGGTTGATCTTTTCCATAACAGCCTGGATCGTATGGTCGCTCGCACCGATAAGGACGAGTTCGCCGTTCTCGTAGAGCTTGTGTGAGATCATGCTGCAGAGCATTTCCCAGATAAATACATATGCCAAAAGCACGATGTAGCTGATGATGATAACGCCTCGAGGGAAGGTTCTCAATACAGACATATCCTTCGCTGCAGTCGTTACGAGAGTAAGTACCGTGCCGAACCTTAATGTCTGGGAGACTACCTCGATGTTTTTCTTTCTGAAGAAACGCGGCATCTGGAACATATCAGCCAATACGAGCGTAGCTATGATGATGACAGGCATGAGTGAGATATATGCGTCAAAGTTGTTATCCGGCGTATTATCAAATCCCGGACCGAAGTACAGGAAAAAGCTGGTTACATATGCCAAGTGTACTATAATAGCAAGCCCCAACATGAAAAGTATCTTAAAAAGATGTGGGACTGTAAAAAATTTATTGTTCATTGCCGTTCCTTCTTAAGGTGTAATAGCGTAACAAATCGCAATCGTATTATATCCCAAAACCTCTCTTGCAACAATAAGCGTGCCACAAGTGTAAAAACGTTACATATTTTACATAATTCTCATGCTCGAAGACCATAAAAATTTGAACAAAAAAAACATCTTGAAAACTTGAAACTTGAGATTGACTCTAGTAAAGTTTTAAAGGTGAATATTTATATTTATTAGAGTTTATTAGAGGGAAGTCATGAAAAAGAACGCTCCGAATGCTTATAATACACCGAGAACGCGCAGCGCCGGAAGCAGAGCTCCGTTGGTCAATGCAGGCGCGGGAACTCGTTCTGCAGCAAACAGATCCAATGCAGTCAGATCGTCAGCTTCGACCGGAAGGACAACGTCGTCTAATTCCAGGACGCGTTCGGCTTCCTCGACCAAAAGCGGCGTCAAGACGAATTCATCTTCAGGTAAGGGCAAGGGCGCTGCCATTGCCATCTGTGCCGTTGTTGCCATTGCCGCAGTCGTAGGCGGCTGGTGGTATTTCGGCAAGGGCGGAGTCAACGCTACCGAAAACGATAAGAAAGTCGACGTCATCATGGCTGACGGAACTACAGCACAGAAGACAGTAGGCGAACTCAAGGCAGAACTTACTGCAGATGTATTCTTCGACGGTATCACGATCGACGGAATGAGCGTTGCAGGCAGGACCAAGGACGAGGTCATCGCCGCAGTAAGAGAGAGCGCTGCCGCTAATGCACCGAAGCCTGACGTTAAGTTCAGACTCGACGGTATCGAATATCCTCTCAATCTTGATTCACTTCCGTTCAACGACGACGTTGAGGAAGTGGTATCCGAGGCATTTAACTTCGGCAGACCTGCTCCTGAAGCATCTTCCGAAGAGATCATAACCTGCTATTCACAGTATCAGGCACTCAAGAATGCCCCTAAGGCATATACGACATCAAGATCCCTCAGCACAGACGGTCTTGCAGAGATGGTAAGAAGCCTTCTCGAGCCTTTCAACAAGGATGCGGTCGATGCAGAGATCGGTGATTTCAACTTCGAGACACTTCAGTTCGATGCAAGCGAATCTTCAGAGGGCTGCATCGTCAACATCGATAAGGCGATCGCAGATGCCAAGGCACTCCTTGACGGCGGTACATATGAAGGTGTTATCGATGTCGAGTCTGAGGTCATTGAACCTAAGCTTAAGAGTGAGGATGTAACCCAGGGCTACGGTCTCCTCTCAACAGCTACTTCCGAGACGACATGGAACAACAACCGTAACAACAATATCAATCAGGCTTGCCAGTATATCTCCGAGAAGGTAAAGGTCCT
>CADCPU010000393.1 GCA_902803365.1 Oscillospiraceae bacterium | reverse complement strand
TCTGCATCACGGTCCATGAATGTTGCATAGAGACGATTAACAAACTCTTCGTTGCTGAGGTTATAGCCCTTCATCTCGTCGCTCAAGAAGAATGAAGCACCTACCTGCTCACCCGTTACTGAGAAGTTTGCAAGCTCCTTTGCCCAGTAAGCCTTACCGTCCGGATCAGAATCACGCTTCATACAAGTCGTGTACATTCTCTCTACAAAGCTCAATGTCGCATCAGTAGGATCGATCGCAACCTTAGCCTTGAGCGGGCTGCCTGACTTGATGCCGAACTCGGCACATGTGTCAGCCCACTCCTGTGAGTAGATGAAGCCGTTTGCTACTTCCCCACGGCTCGTACCGCCCTCAAGAAGTCCCTTCCAGTATGCAAGTCCGTCTTCATCAGGAAGTCTTCCGAAGAATGTGCGGTAGAGTGTCTTTACAAACTTTGTGTTGTTGTAGTTTCCTGCAATGTACTCCTCGCTGAAGATGAACTGGAAAGCTAAGTCTGCGCCTGTTGTCCTGAAGTTGTAGAGCTCTTCAGTCCAGAAGTTGGCGCCCTGCTCCTCAGGTGCACGTGCAAGAACGTAAAGGTACATTCTCTTAACGAAGCTCTTGATCTTTTCCTTAGGTGACTTTGTGAGAACCACCTGATCCTCATCCGGGATCATCGGCTCTCTCGGCTCAGAGATCTCGCCGTCGGTGTCCTCCGTATCTTTTGCGTCAGTGCCTTCTTCGGCATCTGTATCCTTCTTGGCATCCTTTAAGTCAGCGTCGTCCTTGGACTCTTCGTCCTCAGTTTCCGTTACCTCGGTATCTCCGGCAGCATCCTTGTCGGCAGTGTCGGCATAGAGCACCATCGAAGGCACAGCCGAAAAAGCGATAGCCATTGAGAGCATCGCACTGAGCAATTTCTGTCTTTTCATATGAATTCCTCCAATAAAAGTTTATTTCAAACTTTATGTATCCGCATTGATGATACTACAAACCTCTCGTAAATGCACCTTTCAAAAATGTTAGATGGATACGGAGGAAAACACTTTATTTTAATAAGACAGTTGCGATAAACTTCGGCTCGACATATTTCAGGTGCAGTTCATATCCCAGTCGCATCAGATCGTTTTCCGCAATCGCGAGTCCCAGGCCCGTCCCGCTCACACCTCTTGATTCAGAACCTTTTACGAACGGTTTTTTGAGCTCGTCTGTGTTTTCTATTTTGTGATCCGAGATATTGGTGAACTCTACGGATCTTTTCGAGATCAGGATATCAACTTCCGTGTTATTCTCGGAATGTTCCGCACAGTTTGAGATCAGGTTTTCGATCGCCTGCATGAAGAGCCTCTTATCCGTCTTTATCGTAATATCTTCACCGCGGATCGTAACATTTATACCATATGCATCGAAAAAGTTGCGCCGACTCCCGACCGCTTCTTCGATTACGCTGCGGACATAGAACTCCTCGGACTTTATCATGATACTGTCCGATTCGCTTCTCGAAAAGTTCAGGATGCCTTCCAGGAGACGGTTGGCGGAATTTACGGTATCACCCATCTTTTCCGCATACTCGCGAAGCTTGTCAGGATCGGTTTCTTCACGTATGTTCTCCGAATATGCTGATATGATCGCGAGCGGCGTCTTCAGGTCGTGAGCCATCGAATCGGTCGTCTCTCTCCTGTATTCCATAACATCGTATACGGTCTTATATCCGAGATATCTGGCGCGCGCGATGAGGATCGCGATCAACAAGCATACGAACGTGATAAGTCCCCAGACAACGCATATCTGGAACGGGAACAATTCAAACAATGAATATGATCTGTATATACTGCGCTGAAAAGACAGTGTGAGTCCTGAATTAAGCAACAGATTCGTATATTGTTCATCGATACTCGCATTGCGTTCCCACGGACACGCCAGATAATTAAAATCATCTTTCAGGACGGTAATATGCTCCAGTCCCGTCGTATCATCAGGCGTATAGTCGATCACCTTCATGTCTTTCGTTTTCAGGTTTTCGAACTTCACCTTACCGGGACGAAATTCCATATTGTCTCTGTCGATATAAGCATCCTCGATACTGTAAGGTATATAGACATCTGACGAGACAAAAAGACCCAGATAACCGTTCAGCAACTTGACCAACGATTCTTCCAGTCCCGCAAGAGGGCTCAGGTCCCCACTCGGCACGTCATCATCTGCCGAGATAAAATTTATCATCGTCATTTCCGATAAAGTAAGACGTGCGTTCTCTATCGTACCCAAATGACTTCCCTTTGTATCTTCATAGAAGCGATTATTAAACTCAGGATCATAAGAGAGCAGGAACATCTCATCATCGTGATTTAACGCACCGAATTGCCTCGAAGAGAAATCCATCTCATTCCCATTCATGATCTCATAGTATCCTGAACTGTCACTTGCAAGCTTCATTGCCATACCGAAGTTGATCTTCCCGTTACCCGTCTCATAACAATCTTGAACATCGATCATGAACTGCAGATAATCGATATCGTCCATCTTCGACATTTCCGTGATATTCCGTACGAAATTATTGACATAATAGTATCCGACCGCATTTATTACCGCCGCGATAAGCAAAGCCGGAACAAGTACGCGAAGCAGATACTTCCATAACTTCGGCTTTTTAATAGTTTTCTTTTTCATATGTTTCTCCGATTATGTAAGCTTATAGCCTCCGCCGATCACCGTCTTGATATACTCGCCCGCCGGGCCGAGCTTTCTGCGGAGCTTTTTAATATGGTTATCGACGACCCTGTCGGTACCGTCGAACTCTTCGCCCCAGACCAGATCGAGGAGACGCCTTCTGTCGAGAACTCTTCCGTTATTCTCGAACAGCGTTTTGAGCAAGAGGTATTCCTTTGGCGCGAGCGAGACCTCGGTATCATCGACATAGACTTCCATCTTGAGCGGATAGAGCTTGATCGGGCCGCACGTGAGAGGCTTCTCCTTCTCCTGCACGGCACCCGCTCTCGCGAGAAGCGCGAGACACTTGGCATAGAGGATATTAAGCGAAAACGGCTTTACCATATATTCGTCGGCGCCGATGCCGTAACCCTTGAGAACACTGTCCTCACTTCCCAGCGCTGTCAGGAATATGATCGGGCAGTTGCTCTTCTTCCTCAATGCCTTACAAAGCTCTAATCCGGATGGTCCCGGGATCATGATGTCCAAAATGGCAAGATCGTATTCGTTCTTCTCAATAAGAGCTTCCGCAGCATACCCGTCGGCAGCAACATCGGCTATCTCCATTCCCTTCCTTCTGAAAAAGTCAGTCGTGAGCTCACATAATTCCTTTGAATCTTCAACTAACAGGATGCATGCCATCTTCAAACCCTCCGTGACCATATGGTAACACAAGGATGTATCCATCCGATATCCATTCGGGACACAAATAAACCTGCCTTCGAAACAGGGCCATCGAAGACAGGTTCAAAAAATTCAAGAAAGATATTAAACAACAAATCCCAGTAAGATCACGAGGTTCCAGAACGCGGCTCTTACCAGATTAGCCAGTGCCCATAGGGGGAAGAGCACTATCTCAATTGCCAGTCTCATAGATCATTACCTCTTTTTAATTCAAAGCGTAAGCCGAAACTTCCTACATTGCCGATTATATCCTTTTCTCATCCGGAGTTGAATAGTGTCAAAGCAATTTTATAGGAAAAATCGCACTTTTTTTGCCTGTTTTTCTCGTAACGTTTCGCGTTCGTTTCCTGCACAACGCCTTTTATAAGGGCATTACGGCAGTTCTTTCATGTACGCGTTTCCGCACAGAGTTCCTACAGCACCGCTTTAGTTTATCATATATCTTTTACACTTGTCCGACTCTTGTTTTACATTTGCATTACCTCTGCTCCTCCCGCTTTTTACTCCCTAAGGTCGCAGAGCCAAAACTGCACATTTGGTTTTTACTCCCTGACGGAGTAAAAGTTCAAAGGCCCTTTTCGGGTTTACTTCTTAAGGGAGTAAAAGTTCAAAGTGACATTTGGGAAC
>CADCPU010000392.1 GCA_902803365.1 Oscillospiraceae bacterium | reverse complement strand
CTTCGTTGTATAATATAAGTGTTGTGAGATAGCACAAAAGATTTGCAATTCAAAGTATAACGTTTTGCGCTCGTTCTTCCTTACTTGGAGGCGATCGCTTTTTTATTTCTCTTTTCCGTAAATACCTTAAGGAACTGGAGTCCCACGATGATAGCGGCACCGATGATGAAAAATACGATGCTGAATGTCTTGAATGTCATCATAGGCTGAGGAACCTTAAGTGTCTCAGGTCCCTTGAAGATCGCGAAGAGCGAACCGATCATAAGACCGATAACGAGGTAGATGGTCTGTGATCTGAACTTTTCGAGCGCCTTCTTAAGGATGCCGATGATGGAAACGACACCCGTGATTACTCCGAGACCGAAGATGATGCAGATCGGAAGAGCCTTAAGATCAAGAGAGAGAACACCCTTGACCGCATCGATGACCGTTGAATATACACCGAAGATCAGGAGCATTGTAGAACCTGAGATTCCCGGAAGCACCATCGCGCAGATAGCTACCATTCCGCACACGAACAGATATATACCGCTGCCGACAGTGAGTTTAAACTCTCCGCCGTCATTCTTGTTTATATTGGAATTAAGAAGAGTGATGCCTACTACAAGAGCGATACCGATGATCGTAAAGATGATATGGAGGTATTTGCCCTTTACTGTCGACTTCTCTTCCATGATGATCAGCGGGATCGCTGCGATGATGAATCCGACGAACAACGAACTGATAAGATAGATATGATCATTAAAGACAGCACTTATCACGAGTACCGCAAGTACCATACCGACTGCCCAGCCGATACCGACCTTGACAAGGAACTTGAGTGCAGTCTTCTTCTCATCCTTTGTTCCCTTCAGAAGGAGCGATATGGAATTGATAAACTCGTCATAGAAGCCGAGGATAAATGCAATAGTACCTCCGGATACGCCCGGAACACTGTCGGCCAATGCCATAAGGAAGCCGCCGATAATCGTCATCATACGTGTTTTACCTCACTTATTCAAAACTAATGACAATTGTACTATAAACATTTGCACTGTCAACGATGCCAATTCCAATGTATTCTTATATAATGTATTAAAACTTAAGATGAAGGTGAAAAGGTATGTATGTAGCTCCAATAGCGGAATTTCTGACGGATCTGGGTCTTGCGCCCGCATTAAGCAAAGCGATCGCGATCGCGCTGATCGTTTTCGCGCTCGCACTAGTCTGCCTTCTTATATATATGATAATTAAATTAGTCAGCAAGATCATATCGATCAAGGCTAAGACCTCTACGGTCAAATCCATCATCAAGTTCTCTGAAGAGCAGAAGTTTTCAGGTAAGCTCGCATTTTTCCTCATTGCGCTTTTCCTGAGCAGGGTCGTATCGATCTCACCGTTTCTGAGCAAATATTTAAGCAAGCTGCCGATCTATGTGATCATCTTCACTTTTATCGTGGTAATAAACTGCATCCTTAACATAGCAGGCGATGTATACAGCACAAGAACGATCGCCAAGAAGCGCCCGATCAAGGGACTTATCCAGGTCATCAAGATCGTTCTCTATATAATCTTTGCAATGATCGTCATCTCCCTTATGATCGGCCAAAGCCCGATGGTACTGATCGGCGGTATCGGAACATTTACGGCGATCCTTTCTATCGTATTTAAGGATGCACTCTTAGGTCTCGTCGCAGGCGTACAGATCACAGCGGACGATCTTCTGAGGATCGGAGACTGGGTCGACATCCCATCCGCGCAGGTAGAAGGAACAGTCCAGGACATCTCACTCATATCCGTTAAGATCCTGGGATTCGACAATACTATCTATACGGTTCCGGCATATACATTCCTGTCTTCATCTTTCAAGAACTGGCATACGGCCATTAACGGTAAAGCAAGAAGAGTCTTAAGAACGATCCCGGTAGACGTTACATCGATAAAGACACTGGATGAAGCTGAGATCAAGAAGATCAACGGAAGATACAAGGGGCTCGACATCAAGCAGGGCGCAACAAATCTTACCGCCTACACGGAGATACTGAAGAGAGAACTCATCAACTGCGAACATATCATTAAGTCCCGTGGAATAATCTGCCAGATCAGCGATAAGATGACAGGCGCAGGTATCCCGGTCGAGTTCATCGCGTTTACGGATCAGACAGAATGGGGTGAT
>CADCPU010000391.1 GCA_902803365.1 Oscillospiraceae bacterium | reverse complement strand
TGCGATCTTACCTGCATCCTTTGTAGCCTGACGCTGTGAGTCTGTGAAGTAAGCAGGAACTGTGATAACTGCCTGAGTTACAGGCTGGCCCAAATAAGCTTCTGCATCGCTCTTGAGCTTAGAGAGGATCATAGCAGAAACCTCTTGTGGTGAATACTGCTTATCGTCGATGGAAACCTTATAGTTGGAACCCATCTCTCTCTTGATGGACTGGATCGTTCTGTCAGGGTTTGTAACTGCCTGTCTCTTTGCTACCTGACCGATGAGTCTCTCGCCTGTCTTTGTGAATGCAACTACAGAAGGTGTAGTTCTGTTGCCTTCCGGATTAGGGATTACGACTGTCTCGGAACCTTCCATAACAGCAACACATGAGTTTGTTGTACCTAAATCAATACCAATTACTTTTGCCATAGTTTTTTATCTCCTTTGCTCCCCTTTTCGAAAAAGGACTGAGCGTATATTTTTTACTTTTTGTCGAGGATCTTGTCTACGATACCGTATTCAAGTGCTTCTTCAGCTGTCATCCAATTATCTCTGTCTGTATCCTTCTCGATCTGCTCCAGGGACTTGCCTGTTCTCTCGGAAAGGATAGTGTTAAGCCTCTTCTTTGTATGCTCGATGTGCTTAGCAGCGATCAAGATCTCTGTTGCCTGACCCTGTGCACCGCCCAAAGGCTGGTGGATCATTACCTCAGCATTAGGAAGGATGCAACGCTTGCCCTTAGCACCTGCTGCGAGGAGGAAGGAACCCATGGAAGCTGCCATACCCATGCAGATAGTCTGTACGTCAGGCTTGATGTGCTGCATCGTATCGTAGATCATGAGGCCGTCCGTTACGGATCCTCCCGGGCTGTTGATGTAGAACTGAATGTCCTTATCAGGATCCTCTGCTTCGAGGAAGAGGAGCTGAGCCGTGATGAGGCTTGCCGTTACGTGATTAACTTCCTCTGAGAGGATGATGATCCTTTCTTTCAAGAGACGAGAGTAAATATCGTATGCTCTCTCTCCACGGTTAGTGGACTCTATTACTGTAGGTACCAAGCTTGATTTAATGATATCCATATTAGACCTCCCTTTAATTTGCTACCTGTACGACCGCGTGTCTGATTACTCGTTCTTTGTATATGTATCCCTTCTGGAAGACCTGTGCGATCTCCTGCTCTCCCAGTTCGTCATCCTCTACATGCATGACTGCAGAGTGGAAGTTAGGATCAAATGCCATTCCCCTCTCGGCGGGGATCTCCTTGATATCGAGTTTTGCGATCAGGTCGTTTGCGCCCTTCGAAATGCTCTCGATACCTGTTCTGATCTGCTCGTAATTCGTCTCGTTGATATCCTTGGCCGAATCAAGAGCTCGATCGATGTTATCTACTATCTGAAGCCAAGCTTCCGATACATCTGCTACCGCGTCGGCATAAAGCTGTTCTTTTTCCTTTGCGGTACGCTTTCTGAAGTTTTCGTATTCAGCGTAAAGGCTCATGTACTTCTTCTCAAGTTCAGCAACCTTGTCATCTGCACTTTCTTCTTCGGGAGCTTCAGTCTCGTCAACAGGTGTCTCTTCGACTTCACCGTCTCCGAATACTATCTCCTCGTCAGCCGTTGCCTGCTCTTCGATCTCAGGCTCCTGCTTGTTTGCGTCTTTCTTTGACATTCGCTTTCTCCTCTTATTCGTTTATTTTTTTGATCTCATCATTAAGTGTCTTTCTGACGAAATTGATCTGCGAGATTACCTTGCTGTATTCCATCCTCTTAGGTCCGATTATTCCTATATTGCCGGATACCTTATCTCCGACCTTATAAGTCGTTGTTATGAAGCTGCAATCCTCAAGTCCTTCAAGAGCGATCTCCTGACCGATCCTGATCATATACGAGTCCTTATCACCATCATGCTCTTCCAGGGTGCCCAACTCGTTTACATATCCTGCGACCATTCCGTCATCGGATAATGTATCGAGAAGATCTCTTGCTCTTCCTACGTTGTTGAATTCAGGAAGCGATAAGATCTTGTGCTTGCCTTCGAAGTAAACATCGAGCTTATCTGCCTGCTTGATCGCGGTATAAGCTTCGTAGAGTACCTGATTAAGGAATGAATCCGGGATCGACGTATTCTTGACCGAGGAAGCGACGGTTATGAGAGTTATCTCATCAAGAGCCTTTCCGCAGAGCTGATGCTCCACCGCTCTCGAGATCTCATTGACCTGTTCGTCTGTAAGAAAATTAGGGATCCTTACGAGCTTATCCTTGACTACTCCCGCCGAGAGGACTACGACTACCAAAGCCTTGCCCGGCTCGATCATAAGGAGCTTCAACTGTGTAAGATAACTTTTCCTAAGTACCGGTGTCATCGCAAGAGAAACATAGCCCGTTGCTGCGGACAACGTCGTCGTTGCATTCTTAAGAAGATCTGTTACCTCACCCACACCGGTGGATATCCTCGAAGCGATCTCTTCTCTCTCCTTGTCAGATATCGCATCAACATGCATGAGCGAATCTACGTATTCCCTGTATCCCTTATCCGAAGGCACACGTCCTGCAGATGTATGCGGCTTCTCGATATAACCCATCTTCTCGAGGTCAGCCATCTCATTACGCAGCGTTGCCGAACTCAAAGAGAAGTTGTGTCTGTCGATCAATGCCTTGGAACCGACCGGCTCGCAAGTCGTTACATAATCATCAACGATAGCCTGTAAGATAACTTTCTTTCTGTCATCCAGTGCCATATCCGCAACTCCTCTCGTGTTATTTCGAACTTTAGCACTCGTGAACTTTGAGTGCCAACACAGACAATATAACACCAAAGTCAAAAAAGGTCAAGGAATTTTCGGCACTCTTCGCTCTTGAGTGCTAATTTTCTTTCAAATGCTCGAAAAGCCTGAAAACACGGACCTTTTAACACTGTTATCTTCGAACCGGTGCTCTAAAACAGCCCTTTTCAATTGCGGTATTTTGGGTGTAACGTCAAAAAGTCAAAACGAAAGTCAGATAAATTCCCCAAATACGAGGTTGGCAAAATCAAGTCCTTTACGTGTCAGAGTATACCTTCCGTCCAAGATCTCCAACATGCCGTCTGATATAAGTTTATTGAGCCTGTCCCCGAACAGATCCTCCACATCTCTCCCGAATCTCTTCTTAAATTCTTCGGGATCAACGCCGTCTGAAGTCCTGAACCTGAGCATGACATACTCGGACATTTTCGAATCCTGCGTCATGATCTCCTCGACCTCAACACATAGAGGATCACCTATATAGGATCGAATGTCGGGAGCATGCGAAAAACGCTTATCCTCAACATAGCCCGAAGCCCCTGCGCCAAAGGCATAATACTCCATCGCATTCCAATAGGACATATTGTGGAGCGAAGGCCTTCCGCAGTTGGAGATCTCATAAGGAG
>CADCPU010000390.1 GCA_902803365.1 Oscillospiraceae bacterium | reverse complement strand
TTCATCACGAGGTGCGTTCTCGTCGCCTGCGAAAACAGTGGATGCGAGGTGATCCCTGTCAAATCCGAATACGTCTGTGAGGAGCTCAAAACTCCACTTGCATCTTTCTTCCTTGAAATAATCGCCGAGTGACCAGCTGCCCATCATCTCGAAGAATGTAACGTGGCTCCTGTCACCTACTGAATCGATATCGTTTGTACGGACACAGCCCTGTACGTTGCAAAGCCTTGTACCCATAGGGTGCTTCTCACCAAGGAGATAAGGCATGAGCGGCTGCATTCCCGCTACGTTGAACAAAACGCCCGTTGATCCGTCAGATACCAAAGATACGGCTCCGACATCGACGTGGCCTCTGGCTATATAAAAGTCCTTCCAGGTCTTTCTAAGTTCTTTTGAAGTAAACTGTCTCATCGATGACACTCCTTAATAATAATAACAAAACTAGTAGATTATAAACCGAATAAACGAAGATTGCAATTAATCCTTATCCGTAAAACTGATCTGACCGCGGGCCTTGGTGAGGAACTCCTCGTACGCCTTATGAAGCTCCTTGCTGCCGTCGATCTTGATCTTCAATTCCTCGCCGTTATCGTCGAAAGACGCGAGATTTGTAAGGAATGAGAAGAATCTCGGAGATGGGTCGACCTCGATAAAGAACGAGAGCTTTCCGTTGCTCCAGTTATCGTTGATCATACCCTTGACCGTAAGCTCGTTCCTCAGGTAATTGAATGCCTTTACGAGGAGCTTCGGCTCACCTTCGAGAGTGACCGCGAGGTCCACTGCCCTGCCCTCGGAATAGGCGTCAACAGCACCGTTGATCTTGTTCCTCACGATAGATTGATCGCAGTCTATATATTGTACACCCTTAGCCGCCTCGACCTTGTTCGAGATCCTGTCGATCCTGAACTGACGGAGCGCCTTTTTAAGGGCTGTCTCGCGATTTTTCTCTTCGCTGGAGACGACCTCGAAAACATCATTGTCGATCGCGAAAAGATAGTATTTATTCTCTTCGAAATAGAGCGCCAGAGGAGAGATCACCCTGTCGTTCTCGATACAGTTATTCGGGTCCTTGTCAGTGAGCTTATAGCCGTATTTTATCTTCAAAACGCTCTTGTTCTTGATGGCCTTCCTAATGGAATTCATGAGGGAGACGAACGCTCTTGTAGGCTTTTGCCTCTCGCATGCCATAAAGGATACGTAATCTTCGTGCTCGAAGTACGAAGCCCAGTTCTTCCTGATCTTATCGGCGATCTTGTCATCCGTTATCGGAGTAGCGTTTACGGCATCGAGGAGGAGGTGCACCTCATCCATCGAGAACTCGCCCGGAGCGGCATTCCTGATGTATTGGTTCTTGCCCCTGTGCTCGATCCAGTCCTTGTCACCGCCGCTTATCATTGACTTGTATTCGTTGATCGCCGCGATATCCGCATATATGGATTTACGCTCGAACTTGTCGTCGTAAAGCTCGTTTAAGTAGTTCTGTATATTCTCGACGGTTACCGAACTTTTCTCGTCCGAACCGACTCTTGTTGCAAAATAATCATAGATGGCGATCGTCTTATGCTTTGAATGTTGTTTTCCTGCCATGTTCCACCTCCGCTAAAAGTCCTATTAAACGTACAATACCACACTTGCCCGACTTTGTCTTTCCCATTTAAAGAGATTATTTTAAAATATTGAGGTTCGTGCTAGAATATTCTGCATAATAAGTTTGGAGAGGTATCTTATGAAAGTTTTTGACAACATAGCAATGGCAGCTCCTGAGATCATGCTGCCTAACGGATCTATCGATTTAAACAAGTGGGCTGTCATCGCCTGCGATCAGTATACAAGTGAGCCTGATTACTGGAAGGCAGTTACGGAAAACGTCGGCGACGCTCCGTCAACATTGAAGCTCATCCTTCCTGAGGTCTATCTCGGTATCGAGTCCGAAGATCAGATCGCGGCAAGACTTAAGGCTATCGCAGAGACAGCTGAAAAGTACATAAGCGACGGCACTTGGAAGACATTGGGCGAAGGCGCCATCATCGTTGATCGTGCCACAGACCTTCACCCTTCACGTAAGGGTCTTATCGTTGCGATCGACCTCGAGCAGTACAGCTTCGAGCCGGGCAACAAGGAGAAGATCAGAGCAACAGAGGGCACGGTATTAAGCCGTATCCCACCACGCGTAAGGATCAGGGCTAACTCCCCTGTCGAGCTCCCTCACGTAATGCTCCTTATCGATGACCCTAACGATACTGTCATCGGTGCGGCATTTGATGCTCTTAAGGACAAGAACGCAAAGCCTGTCTATGACACTGACCTCTTCGGTAAGTCAGGTCACGTAACGGGATATTTCCTGAATGCTCAGACAGACGTTTTCGATAACATGACAAATGCACTTGCCGAGCTCCTCGACAGGAGCGAAGACAAGATGCTCTTTGCAGTAGGCGACGGCAACCACTCCCTCGCATCCGCGAAGGCTCACTGGGAAAACATCAAGGACGACATTGATATCAAGGACAGAGGCGACCATCCTGCAAGATTCGCTCTCGTTGAGATCGTAAACATCCACGACAAGGGCCTCGACTTTGAGCCTATCCACAGAGTCGTTTTCGGACTCGACAGAAAAGAGCTCGTCAAGAAGGCAACAGAGTTCTTCAAGGACTTCGAGGTAAGCTTTGACGACAAGGCGATCGAAGGCGCTCAGAGCTTCGTTATCGTTAACGAAGGCGAAGCAGACTTGACGGTAAACCTCAAGAAGGCTCCGCACACATTGGCAGTCGGCTCCGTTCAGATGTTCCTCGACAGCCTTGATTCAACAAAGACACCTGACGGTTCAGGAATCGAAGTTGACTACATCCACGGCGAAGATTCCGTAAGGAACCTCGCTGTTAACGGCAATACGGGTATCCTCCTTCCTGACGTAAGCAAGGATACATTCTTCGATACGATCTCCAAGGAAGGTGTTTTCCCGAGGAAGACATTCTCCATGGGCGAGGCATACGAGAAGAGATTCTATCTCGAAGCTAAGATGATCAAATAATCGGAGCAGCCAATGGAAAAGACTGTTTGTATAATCGGAGCAGGATTGTCCGGACTCGTATGCGGCGTGAGATTGGCGCGCGCGGGTTTTAAGGTGGACGTCATTGAAGAGCTGTCTTATCCCGGCGGTCTTCTGGCATCGAGCCGTATCGGACGAGAGTACCTGGAGCTTCTTCCTCACCATTTGAGGAAGACCGATAAGCACCTCCTCTCGCTCATCAAGTCGCTCGGCATCAATGACGATATCACCTGGCACGATTCACTCTGGCACGGTATGGCGTCCAAGAAGAAGCTCGGCTATTTTACCGACGGCTTCTCTACGCTCATAAACAGACTCATCCAGGAACTTATCGATAATTCGGGTAAGATCTACTACTCGACTACGGTAGCCGAGATCACGGATAACGGAACGGGCGACGGCAAGTATTGCACGAGCTGCGTCCTGAGTAACTCGAGCAGGGTCGACTTCATAAGCGACTATGTCATCTTTACGGGTTCCTGCCGTTCATTCGTTAATTCCAGCTATGGTCTGCCGATCAGCATCAACGTGAGAGACCAGCTGATGAATATCACTTACAAGTCGGAATTCTGCCTTCTCATGGTATTGAAGAGCAAGCCGACCGACGTATATTTCCAGAAGGTCAGCGACGCGCCGTTCTCGAGGATCGTCGATCACTCGAATGCTATCGACAGCAAATCCTACGGCGGCAACGTCGTCTATCTCGTGGGTACATGCTCGATCTCGGATCCGCTCTGGGTAGAGGATGATTCCAAGATCAAGGACGTATATTTCCAGGCGTACCGCAAGATGTTCCCGGGCATGGGCAAGAACGACCTTCGTGCATGGAGACTTACGAAGATAAGGTATGCCGTAACCGAGTGTTTCCCGGATTCCGATCTTACACAGCCTTGCAAGAATATATTTATCTGCTCTTCGGCGCTCGTTTCAAACAACCCGACACACCTGCCTGAAAACCGTATGGACGGTGTCGTGGAACTCGCGCAGAAGATATCGGATACGATAATAAAAAACGAAACTGAAACTACGGAAGAGGAGATTTCTGATGAGAGCACACAGTGAAAAGAAAACTACCGCGGTCACACCGGAATTCAAATGGGCTAAGTTATTACTGCTCTTTATACCGACAGTATTTACCCTGTTGTTTTCCCTGATCGTCAAGATGCCTGTAACAGATGCGATGAACGTAACGTTCTGGCAGCTGGCACTTATGATATTCGGTCTTGCGGCATTGCCGTTGACCTTCTATTTCTTCTCAAAGTTTTCGAACGGAGGATATTTCTTCTCCAAGACCATGGGCATACTGATAGTGGCCCTGTTCGTTTGGACTTTGACATATATGAGGATATACCGCTTCTCACTCATCTTCATAATGATAGCACTCATGGCGCTCGCGGCATTCTGTTATGCCTATAAGCCTTTGCGCGAAGCTTTCATCAGTAAGATATCCGAAAAGGGCGTCATGCGCGATATGCTCATCGAGGAGACGATCTTCTGTTTCCTCCTCGTGCTCCTCTGCCTCTTCAAGGGTATGTACCCTGATATCAACGGTCAGGAGAAGTTCATGGACTACGGCTTCATGCTCTCGATGCTCAGATCCGACACTCTCCCTGCCAACGATATGTGGCTCTCGGGCGAACACATCAACTACTATTACTTCGGTCAGTATATCTACACGCTGATCACCAAACTCATCGCGATCAAGCCTTCCTACGCATACACGCTTTCCATGTGTACTGCGATCGCACTTCCTTTCAGTTCCGCATTCTGCATCGGAAGGATGCTCTTCGACCTCTCCAAGTCCAGCAACTTCCAGGCTCCTAAGTGGGCAAGCTACGTACTCGGTGCACTGACGGGTCTTACAGCGATCATCTTCGGTAACTCCCACTCATTCTTCTACGATTCAAAGTCAGTAGGTCACAGCTTTGCTGAGTGGCTCGGAACAAAGGGCGTGACGGTAGGTGATCTCGAGACCGAATTCTTCTATCCTGACAGCACGAGATTTATCGGACACAATCCTGAACTCATCGAATATGACGAGATCACGGGTGCAGTTATAAACGACGGTGATTACACGATCCACGAGTTCCCGTTCTATTCATACCTCGTAGGCGACCTTCACGCACACGTTATCTCCATGATGGTAGTACTCCTTATCATGGCTTTCTGTATCGCGATCGTTATGAAGGTCACGCATCCTACACCCAAGGAGCGTATGATCATGTCCGCATTCAGGATCCCGGGTACAGACAGCGAGGGAAACAGTTACGGTTTCTTTAACCTTGCTAACTTCAGCAAGGACAGCATCCTCTATGAGTTCAGGATGACATTCAACGCAGAGACGATCGCGATAGGAATCCTTCTCGGTATCGCCACCATGACGAACTACTGGGACTTCCTTATCTACTTCATCTTCTCCGCGATGGCACTTCTCGTATTCAATACATTAAGATCCAAGTCCTTCATCTCGCCTACATCGGCACTCTTCTTCGTGATCGACCTCGGCATGATCCTGGGACTCTATCTTAAGTTCTCCGATCAGGTGCTCCTCCACGCAGTACTTCAGACTGTTGCACTCGTGATCGCATTCGCATTCACGCTCGCTTCACCTTCCGCACTCACGAGAACATCGCTTGCAATGAACATCTTCTTTGCACTCTCAAACATCGTGGCGATCACGTTCAACCTCAACTTCGACATGATCTCCAACAAGATCGCGCTTTGTAAGAACCACACGGCTCTTTACCAGTTCATCATCCTCTGGGGTGTACATCTCTTCATCTGTATCGCATTTATAATCTTTACGATCATAAACAAGAACATCACCGCAGTCAGGAAGAAGGCTCGCGTAAAGACCGAGATCTTCGATACGCCTGTTGACGGCTACACCAACGTATTTGCAAAGTTCTTCGGTGAGAGGAACAAGGCTGACGTATTCGTCTGCGGTATGTCCATTACGGGTATCATGATGCTCATCGCTCCTGAGATCATCTACGTAAGAGATATCTACACGGGCGGTTACCTGAGAGCCAACACGATGTTCAAGTTCACCTTCGCAGGCTTTATCATCCTGTCGATCGCTATGGCTTATGCGGTAGTAAGACTCTATTGGTATCTCAATAAGGAAGGATCCCTGAGCTTCCCTGCATTCGGCATGGGCATCTTCTGTACGGTCCTCCTCCTT
>CADCPU010000389.1 GCA_902803365.1 Oscillospiraceae bacterium | reverse complement strand
TCTTCAAGGATCTTCGTATATTCGGGAAGGCGCAGTTCGACTTCACATACAGTGATCCCGCCGTCTTTTCTGACATCCTTATCACTGATCTCAAATACTGCAAGATCGGTTATGGCATCCAATGCCTTATTGTCTTCCAATGAATCAAGGTATTCTATTGTCTTTTTCGAGATATCGTCATTGTCTTCAAACATATCGGAATCACGCTCAAGTATTGCCTTAAGCGTATCAGTCGCATCATCGCATATTTTAGCCCCGCATCCCGTCAAAGCTGCAGACAGCATCAGGATAACGAAGGTACAGATAAGACGCTTACCGATATTTCTCATCAACCACAAAACACTCCTTGATCAAACCAACTGAAGTGTATTATATCATTTAAATTAACGGTTTTTAATCGAAAGCTCGTCGCGTATCATCTCCATCTTGCAGACGCAGTCTTCACACTTCTCCAGAGCTTCCTTGACAAACCCGTGAAGCTTGACGCGAACCTCAAGATATCTCCATTCCGCACCCTTTTTAAAAAGATCCACCTCTCTCCACTCCTTCAGGTCGATCAATATCAGATCTTCACCCTTCACTGAGATCAGATGCGCTTTGTCCGTAAACTCTTTGCCGTTATCCTTAAACGCCTTCTTAGCCGCACGGATCTGATCATTGGCACTCTGGACCTTCGTAAGAGTCGTCAATTTTTTTGCTTTCTTAAGATCATCTCGTGCTTTATAAAGTTCCGCCAATACGCTGTTTACCGCATCAACAGGGTTCTTTGATCCATTATCGCTCATATTCCACTTTCCCATCTCAGTTTTTTGAACACACCCGGAACAAGTATGATATCAGCATAATAGTAGCGCTTTTCTTCCCAATTCTCAAATACACGGACTGAACTGACGTCGAACTTTCGGCCTGAAGCAGTATCAACAAGAGCCGAGACCTGCTTATCCGTATAAACCCTGACTCGATCAGGTCTGATATCCCCTTTAACATAGCGATACATGATCATATTGCCGTCATCATAGGTGAAGAGAGATAAGTCTTTGCCGGATACATACGTACCGTCACACAGTACTTTCTTGATCACATCGGTCGCAAGGTCCGGCATCCTGCTGAAATCAGAAGGATTATCAGGCACTGACAGTATAAAGAGCTGTCCCTTGCCATAAGTACTCTGAAGCAGGATCGAGGTGTGATAATCCCCGTCACCCCCGTTAAGGAATGACCAAGAGGCGTTATTGCCATGCACGATCTCCGGAAAGATCACAGGCTTAACATCATCAGCATAACCGGCCCAGTCGCTCGTTGCCTGATATCTTGTAACGGTGAGTTTCCTGCCGGTCACCCTCGCCTCAGTAAGTCCGATCCTGTTAAGTTCATCCTGCGTCTTGGCAAGGAATCCGGTCGTAATTACGGCATCTCCACCAGCTTCAACAAACTTTCTGAGCTTATCGACCACCATAGGATCACATGCAGAACTCTCAGTGAGCATGACCATATTGGAATCTGAAGGAAACTCCGGCGTCATGTCAACAGGGATACCGATCATACCCAGGCGCATCTCAAGATGATTCTCACCCGAAGATTCATACGGGATATATACAGGAAGACCGGTAGGATTACCGATCCCATCGATCATCTTATCCAGCTTTTCAAGTTGGATCCCTGCGCCTCCGACAAAATGATTGTCGATAAGATCGCTCCACTGGAAGAACATGAGTTCCTTTGCTTTCGCGAAAACAGTAAGGTACATCTGCTCGAGATAACGGTCAGCAGACCAACACTGATAAGTGTCAAACCATCCGCCTCCATTCCTGCCAGGCCAAGCATTATCAATATACCTGACAAGCGCATAACTCAGATACTCAGGCAGATGCTGATCCGCATACTTGGGGCTTCTCGTCTCGGTACCGATATATGTTGCATCAAAGATATCCTGCTGATCCTTCGGAAGATATCCCGTAAAGTGATACGACTCACGCCAGTTCGGATACTTGACCACCATCTTGATATTTGGATTGACCTTACGCGCAGGACCTACGATAAGTTCCTCCGATACTTCACGCATAAGATCGCGTCTGAAGGAGATCCAGTCCCTGTCCCCCTTCTTTTCAATGCAGCTCGCACATGTACAATTCGTAAAATAGAAATCGTCCAGGATCACCTCATCAAAGATACGCGCGGCAGATTCGGATATTTCCTTGACCTTGGCACGCATAACGGGATCCGTATAACAAAATGTTCCGAACAGTCTTCGCTTGCCTGGTTCAGAACCCTCGAGATCCGGAGTTATTGTCGTAATGCCGCCCGATACGACTACTCCTTTACTCTCGAGATATTCCTTGATCATGAGTAACTGCTCCTCAGGCACATCGATGTTTCCTCTGTGAGTTTCCAGATAGACTTTATCCAAGCCTATATATTTTTCGAGAAATGCGTGATCAGAAGCAAGCTTCTCAGAAGTAAGCGAAGAAGCTATCTCCGCAGTAATATAAACAACAGTCTTAAAATTCTTGTAATGCATATCGTTCACCCGGTCCAATAGAATCTGAGTTCATATTACCCGCGCAACAGAAAACTGTATATTATTGATTCGATTAATATATCACTGAACGATCACTCTTCAGATCCGCCAGGAACAAACAGTTCGATCTCGCCGTCAACAAAACCGACGCCGATCGCCTTATACTTCTTAAGTTCTTCCGCATGCTTTCCTTCAACAAGATATCTGGCAACGTCGTCCTTAAACACCTCAAGGATCTCTTCCCAGTCCTTGTCCTCATCATGCCATGAGAAGGGCTCATCTCTCGTTCCGAAGTCAGTCACCTCGTCACAAGCCCAATCATCGTTATCCATATCAAAGCTGCCTGCACCGATGATCTCAGCTGACCAATCAGCATCTTCGTCATCATAAAGATTGAAATTGAGCGCCACTACGCCCTCAGGGATCCCCTGATCCAGAGCCTCATCTATCCAATTCTTAAGATCTTCAAAAGCAAAACCTTCCATAATTCTATTCTCCTTTAATCCTTGTCTTCCGTGATCTGTCTTATGTAATCCGCATATTCGTCCGGCAGATCCGCATATATATTATTATATTTTGCCTGTACCGCATCGTGCTTGACCCTAAAGCTCATCGAGAGCCAATATACGCCATCCTCCGAATAGAGGTCGATATGAATATCCCTTGCCGCCTCGAGTTCTTCGTGTTCCTCAGAGCCGTTAGCGCTTATGTAATCTCTGATCTGCCTGATCATATCATCGTCAACATCATCCTTTTCGAGCGCGACGATATCATTCGTCTTCGTATAGATGAGTTTTCCGTGAAGGTCCGCATCATTCCTGTAGTGATCCAAAATATCATCGATATCGGAATGCTTGCAGAAGATTCCGCCTTGAGTACAAAGCAGACTGTCTGCTCCGTAATCAACTTCAGGCTTATAAAGTATCGTATGCTTTCCGTTGTCATAGACGATAGCGCCTGCTTCTTCCATATCGCCATCAGGAACGAGGAAGTCGTCCGGGCAACAATCATATTGAACACCCTTATACTCAAAACCTTCGTCCAGATCAAGGAAATGGTCAACATACGCGATCTCGTCATCATCAAACTGAGCGATCTCTTTGTTATAAACGGCATCCTTGATCGCCGTTCCACCCTCGACCAGAAAATGCGGTGCGATCGCCAAGATAAGACCCGTGATCATGAAAAAGACAGAGAGTATCCCCAGGATGATCGGGGCTACTCTCTTCTTGCGGTGCTTCAAAAAAAGTGAAACGATGCCCAAAGTGATACCTATAACTAATACCACTATACCGATCAACACAACGAGAAATAATCCCATTGCCATAAGCATCGAAATAATTACCATATGTCTCCTCAGCCTTCTGCGGAATCCTCCTGAGCATAGTCAGATGTCTCCGCCTGGTCTTTTTCCGTATAATGGAATTTTAACACAGGTTCTTCAGGATCACTAATATCATATATCTCATAGAATCCCTTTGTGTCTGTATCAAACGGATGAGTCGAATATGCTGCAACATAATCAGGAACATAGACATTATTTACTGAAAGCATTATATGCGAATCCATAATCCCGATTATATCTGTATAGCCTTTTTTGAAATCAAGATCGACAAACGCATTATCTTCTACGCAGAATATCCTGTTAAACCCTGTTTCTTCCATATAATCATAATCCTTACCGGACCAGAATCCGTTATTGATCCCTGAAGTACTGAAAATATAATAATGCTTGTCTGTTACAGGATCTTTGAGCATCATGTACGGATAATCGCGCAGAGCCAGGATTTCAGCACCTGTCTTATCATAGATACCCCTGCACTCCTGATATTCATATCCGTCTCCGAACTTTGTCCCGTATATTGGTTCGGCAGTCTTTTCGACTTCAACATACTCGCCTTTATCAAGATCAAAGAATCCTTGATCCGTATTGATTCCATGGAGAATCTTTCCGTCCGAAATACCTATCGCAAAGTCTCCATTAACTTCCGCTACAGGATTAAAATCCATATCAAAGATCTGATAGATATTCTCTCCGATCTGTATCTCTTTTACATATCCTTTTTCGTACTCAAAAAATCCGTCTCCGCAATCCGTAGCCTCATAACTGTATCCGGAATTAGGATCGTCCTCATCAGGAATAAAGATCTCCCAATAGTAACCATCATATGACTCTCCATAACCCAAAGATGCATCGGCTGTCCTGATGTAATTCTTGTCTTTATCATACAATTCAAGAACAGTTCTTTTTTGAGATGAAGCTGAAACATAGAAATTACCTGACTCATATATGCCTTCGTAATCGCTTGCGGTAACTGTCTTAAGTTCTCCGTTACCATCATATACGAAGACCTTGCCATAATCCTGCTGATTGGAGAAGATCGCCAGTCCCCTCTGGTTATCATAAGTAAGGCAGTATTCATAAGATTCCGTAAGCGGATTGCCTTCCAGATCTGACAGATAATACTTTCCGTCCTTGAGGATTATGACCGAATTATCACTGCAAACTATATGGTCACCGACACCTACCTCGGTATTAGTCTCATAATTATAGATTCTTACCGGCTGCTGAGCACTGATCTCAGTCGAACCGCCGGACAGGATAACATGCTTATCGCCCAGGAATTCCATAACGCTCATAAAATATTCACCGGATCCGTCAAGATAAGTTCCCTTCAACAAGAATGGTAATTTAATGGAATCATGAACAACATTAAGTTCTGAATCATATACTGTTATAGTCGTAGTCTGCGCTTCTTCATCGACCTGATAACAATGGAACCAGTCCGGATGGCAGTCGGTTCCGTCAGCAATATAATCATAGATAAACTCGGTAGATTTCTTACCGTCAAGGGTTACAAGCGCCTGCTTATGATTCATATCTGTAACTATGTACAAATATGGATCAGCAAAATCATTAAATAACGATAAGTAATTTGTAATAAGTTGCACACCGGCATAGATCGGCTCAGTTATCCTGGTACCGTCAGCAGTACAAAAGCCTATATCATAGGGGAATCCTCCGATCGAAAATTCAGTATTGTCAGCTTCAGCATCATAAACATCATAATTGACTACTGAATTAACAACTCGCGTAGCCGCATATGGGAAGATATATCCGTAATTCTCCGAAGGTACAAAACCCTCCTTGATAATAGCATCAGAATCATCATAGAGATCTTGAGTCTCATCACTTACCTTGACCTTACCGACAAAGTCATCACCGTATTCCCTGCCGTCTTCATCCGTCAGACTCTCCTCCTCATCAAATTGAGGTGTAGTGTCTTCGTATTTCTTGGCAGTCTCAGAAGTCTCAACCTCCTCGGTCTCCTCAGTTTCTTCCACGGAGTTTTTCTCAGCTCTTTTATCTACAGTGGGTTCTTTTTTATCAGAACAAGCTGTGATCAGGGACGACAATAACACAGCGGACATCAATCCCGCTGAAAGCAGTTTTCTGTATTTCATAATCGCTCTTCCTTATTGATTATTTGTAAAAACAGTATATCAATAAGTTCCCTGCTAATAGGCGGAAAAATAAGGCAGTTTCAGCATATTATTACAGGATTTCACGCAACAATGCCGGAAGTTCCTCAATCTTTGATATCGAATGAACGCAGT
>CADCPU010000388.1 GCA_902803365.1 Oscillospiraceae bacterium | reverse complement strand
TTTATGATACTAATTTACACCGATTTCTAATAAAAAAATAGGATTTATAAATAAAGTTTAACAAATATTCAAAAACAATTATATGCTTTTCGAGCGCTTGGTCGTATTGAAATAAAAACACTTCGTGTTATAATCTTGAGGTAAATATTTGACCGAACACGGCAGCCGTCGTGTTTAACGCTCATCGGACGGGGCAGGTCAGTGCCGCATGCGGTGTAAAGGCATCGCAATTATTTAACTAGGTAAAACCTAATTTTATAAGTTGGTTACTCATAACCAATGCTGAAGCGCTACCCTTGGAGAGCAGGTCTAAGCTATTAACCGTGATTTCAAGGCAGTTCAGCAATGAACTGCTTTTTGTTTGGAGATAATAATGGATCTGGAAAGACAGAAAAATGCGCCTTTGTATAAGGCTATAGAGAATTTCAGACGACAGAGGGTCGTTCCTTTTGACGTGCCGGGACATAAGCGCGGCAGGGGCAACCTCGAGCTCGTGGACTTTTTGGGCATCAAGTGTGTGGAGATCGACGTAAACTCCATGAAGGCACTCGATAATCTCTGCCATCCGGTATCCGTTATCAAGGAAGCAGAGGAGCTCGCGGCAGACGCTTTCGGTGCCAAGCATGCTTTCATGATGGTAGGCGGTACGACGAGTGCCGTTCAGAGCATGGTACTTACGGCCTGCAAGCGCGGTGACAAGATCATCATGCCTCGTAATGTCCATAAGAGCGCGATCAATGCCCTGATCCTCTGCGGAGCCGTTCCTGTATATATCGATCCTAAGGTCGACCGCGACCTCGGTATTCCTCTCGGAATGGAGCTCAAGGATGTTAAGACTGCGATCGAGCAGAATCCTGATGCGAAGGCCATCATGATCAACAATCCGTCCTACTACGGAATCTGTTCCGACCTTAAGTCGATCGTTGATCTTGCACATGCCAACAATATGCTCGCACTTGTCGACGAGGCTCACGGTACTCATCTTTACTTCGGTGAGGGCCTTCCGATGAATGCCATGGCTGCCGGTGCCGATATGGCATCGATCAGCATGCATAAGTCAGGCGGATCTCTTACTCAGAGTTCAATGCTCCTGACAGGTGAGGGAATAAACGAAGGTTACGTTAGCAATATCATCAATCTTACTCAGACGACGAGTGCGTCTTATCTGCTCCTCGGAAGTCTTGATATCAGCCGAAGGAATCTCGCGCTCAAGGGTAAGCAGAGCTTCGCGAAGGTCTGCGATATGGCTGCATACGCGAGAGAAGAGATCAATGAGATCGAAGGATTCTATGCTTTCGGATCAGAGCTTATCAACAAGAGCAGCGTCTATGATTTTGATATAACCAAGCTTGTTATCAACACGCGCGGCATCGGTCTTACCGGTATCGAGGTCTACGACCTCCTGCGCGACGAATACGACATACAGATGGAGTTCGGCGATCTCTCGAACGTTCTCGCCTATATCTCCATCGGTGACAGGATCCAGGAGATCGAGCGTCTTGCAGGTGCTCTTAACGACATCGCGAGACTTTATTCCAAGCCGAAGGGAAACTTCTTCTGCGCGGAGTACATGACTCCTATCGTCAAGGCTACTCCTCAGGAGGCCTTCTACGCAGAGAAGGAGAAGCTGCCGCTCGAATCAACGATCGGCAGGATCTGTGCGGAATCCGTCATGTGTTATCCGCCGGGAATCCCGATCCTCGCACCGGGCGAGATCATTACCCGCGAGATCCTTGACTACATCGAACTGGCCAAGGAGAAAGGCTGCTCGATGCAGGGACCTGAAAGTGAAGATATCACGGAACTCTACGTTCTGAAATAACATTTTTGGAGGGCTCGAAAATGGCATCAAACCCAATGGAATTCTGGTTTGAAGAAATGCACACGAACAACGTAAAGATGTCTATCAGGGTTAACCAGCATCTTTACAGCGGTGAGAGTGAATTTCAGAGGATCGACGTTTTTGAATCACCCGAATTCGGTAAACTTCTGACATCAAACGGCAACGTTATCTTCTCCGAGCAGGAGGAGTTTACATACGACGAGATGATCGTTCACGTTCCTATGGCTGTTCACCCGAACGTCAAGCGCGTGCTCGTTATCGGTGGCGGCGACGGCGGTGTTGCCCGCGAGCTGTCCTACTATAAGGAGATCGAGGTAATAGATATCGCTGAACCTGACAAGATGTTCGTCGATGTCTGCCGCAAGTATTTCCCTGACAATGCGATCGGTCTTGAGGACGTAAGAGTCCGTCTTTACTACGAGGACGGCCTCAGATTCCTTCGTAAGTGCAAGGATAAATACGATCTCATAATCAACGATGCGACCGATCCTACGGGACATGAGGCGGGCCTTTTCACGAAGGAGTTCTACGGTAACTGCTTCAAGGCTCTCCACGACGACGGCATTATGGTATATCAGCACGGCAGTCCGTTTTTCGATGAAGACGAGGAAAACTGCAGAGCGATGCACAGGAAAGCAGTCAGATCGTTCCCGGTCATGAAGGTCTATCAGGCACATATCCCGACATGCCCTTCAGGCTACTGGCTCTTCGGATTTGCATCCAAAAAGTATCATCCGATACGTGATTTCGACCCGCAGAAGTGGGAAGAGAGAAAGATAAAGACTTGGTATTACACAACTCATCTTCACTCCGGTGCATTTATGCTTCCTAAGTACGTGGAAGATATGCTCAGAGAAGAAGAGAAAGAATAAGGAGGATATCACTATGGCAAGATTATTGGTTATCGGCTGCGGCGGCGTAGCACAGGTTGCTATCCAGAAGTGCTGTCAGAACAGTGAGACATTCACGGAGCTCTGCATCGCGAGCAGGACTGTATCCAAGTGCGACGCGCTCAAGGCTAAGCTCGACGCTCAGGGCACACCTGTCAAGGTTACGACTGCAACAGTCAACGCAGACAGCAAGGACGACCTCGTAAAGCTCATCAGCGCATATAAGCCTGATGCGGTACTCAACGTAGCGCTCCCTTATCAGGACTTAACGATCATGGACGCATGTCTCGAGTGCAAGGTCGACTATATCGACACAGCCAACTACGAGCCTGAGGATACAGATGATCCCGAGTGGCGCGCGATCTATGAGAAGAGATGCAAGGAACTCGGTTTTACTGCATATTTTGATTACAGCTGGCAGTGGGCATACGAGCAGAAGTTCAAGGATGCAGGCCTTACGGCACTCCTCGGTACCGGATTTGATCCTGGCGTAACTTCCGTATTCGTTGCTTATGCAAAGAAGCATTATTTTGACGAGATCGACACAGTCGATATCCTTGACTGTAACGGCGGCGACCACGGCTATCCGTTCGCCACGAACTTCAACCCTGAGATCAACCTCCGCGAAGTTTCCGCGAAGGGTTCCTATATGGAAAACGGCAAGTGGATCGAGACTGAGCCTATGGAGATCAAGCGCGAGTATGATTTCCCTCAGGTCGGAATGAAGGATATGTATCTCCTTCACCACGAGGAGATCGAGGCGCTCGGCAGGAACTTCCCTGAGATCAAGCGCATCCGTTTCTTCATGACATTCGGTCAGAGCTACCTCACGCACATGAAGTGCCTCGAGAACGTCGGAATGCTCTCTACGACTCCTATCATGTTCGAGGGTCGCGAGATCGTTCCTATCCAGTTCCTCAAGGCTCTCCTGCCTGATCCTGCCAGCCTCGGTCCTCGTACTGTAGGCAAGACCAATATCGGTTGTATCTTCACGGGTCGCAAGGACGGCAAAGAGAAGAAGCTCTTCATCTATAACGTCTGTGACCATCAGGAGTGCTACAAGGAACTCGGCAGCCAGGCTATCAGCTACACGACGGGCGTACCTGCAATGATCGGTACATCTCTCGTTATCAACGGCATCTGGAAGAAGCCGGGCGTATTCACGACCGACGAGTTCGATCCTGATCCGTACATGGATATGCTCAACAAGTACGGCTTGCCTTGGGTAGTAGATGAGGATCCGGTGCTCGTTCCATGACATACGAAAACCTGAGAACACCATCATATATCGTGCTCGAAAAGAAGCTTAAGGAGAACCTTGAGCTTCTTCGCATAGTTGAAGACCGTTCGGGCGCCAAGATCCTTCTGGCGCAGAAGGCCTTCTCGATGTTTGAAGTCTATCCGCTCATAGGCGAGTACTTGAGCGGCACGACGGCATCGGGCATCTATGAAGCGAGATTGAGCTTTGAAGAGATGATAGAGAAGTCTGAGCGTCCTCTCGAAAACCACGTTTTCGAGCCCGCTTATAAAGAAGACGAGATGGGTGAGATCTGCGAGATCTGCGACCACGTCTACTTTAATTCGATCGCTCAACTCGAGCGCCACAGGAAGACATGGCAACCTTATGTCGAAGCGGGTAGGGTAGAGATCGCGCTGAGGATCAACCCTGAATACTCAACGCAGGAAGGTCACGAGATCTATGATCCGTGCTCTCCTTCGTCGCGTCTCGGAATAAAGCTCTGTGATATGCCTTCTAAGCTTCCGGAGGGAGTTACGGGTCTTCACATGCATACTCTCTGTGAGCAGGGTTTTGAGCCCCTTCTGGCGACTTTCAGAGTGTTTGAAGATAAGTTTGCTTCTTATCTTCCTCAGATCAAGTGGATAAACTTGGGCGGCGGTCATCATATTACCCGCGAAGGTTATGATGTCGACGGCCTCGTAGCGCTTATCCTCGAGATCCGCGAGAAGTACGGAATAGATGTATATCTGGAGCCTGGTGAAGCCATCGCGCTTGATGCCGGGATCCTTATAACCGAAGTTATGGATATCGTAAATACGCCTGACATGCCTACGCTGATTCTTGACGCATCTGCGGCTTGTCATATGCCTGACGTTCTGGAGATGCCTTATACGCCGCCTCTTTTGGATGCAGCTTCTGAGGGCGAGCCTTCAGTCAAGGTAAGGCTTGCTTCAAGGACATGCCTTGCAGGCGATGTCATCGGTGTCTATGATATGCCTTCCGTACCGAAGATAGGAGATATCCTGACATTCGGCGATATGGCTATCTACAGCATGGTCAAGAATAATACGTTCAACGGTATGCCGCTGCCTGATATCGTGCTCGAGTGCGAGAACGGCGAGCATCGTATCGTAAAGCAATTCGGCTATCAAGACTTTAAGGAGAGACTGTCCTGATGATAAGATACCCCGCAGAATTCGAGAAACACCAAGGCACGCTGATGATCTGGCCGGTAAGACCGGGCAGTTGGGGCAAGGACCCCAAGTCGGCGCAGGATGCCTTCATATCGATATTTACGGAGATACTCAAGAGCGAGGACCTCTATGTCCTTTTTAACCGCGATACCGACAGTGCTCTGATCGATCAGCTGCGTGACAGATTCAGCGGCTCGGCACATAACTTCTGTCCGCTCTTTATTCAGACGGATGACTCATGGGCGCGCGATACAGGACCTGTATTTGTCTATGAAGATGATGTGCTCAAGGGTACCGACTGGGGCTTTAATGCCTGGGGCGGTGACTACGACGGTCTTTACAAAGATTGCGATAACGATAAGAAGGTCGCGTCTTCGTTCTGCGCCGGGATCAAAGCTCCGGTTATCGACAAGACTTCTTTTATCCTTGAAGGCGGCAGTATCCACAGCGACGGTGAAGGCACGTTGATGGTAACCGAGAGTTGCCTCTTAAGTCCCGGCAGGAATCCTCATATGAGCAAAGAAGAGATAGATAAGTATCTATGTGAGTCCTTTGGCGCATCCAAGGTGCTCTGGCTTCCGAGAGGGATCTATAACGATGAGACAAATGAGCATGTAGACAATGTCTGCGCATTTACGGCACCAGGCGAGGTTGTCCTTGCTTGGACAGATAATATAGATGATCCTCAATATGAACTGTCGCGTGCATCGTACGAATATCTTATGAGCGAGACGGATGCTAAGGGAAGAAAGATAAAGATCCATAAGCTTCCTGTTCCGGATATCCCGGTGCTCATCAAAGAGTCGGATCTTGATAATCTTGTTTTCGAGGATGGAGAGGACGAGCGCGAGGCAGGCGAGAGGCTTGCAGCAAGTTATGTAAATTTCTACTTTACTAACGACGCAGTCCTGGTACCGCAGTTCGGTGGCGAGAATGAGGAGAGCGACAAACGTGCCGTTAAGATCTTGGGAGAGGTCTGCAAGGGAAGAAGAGTAGTTCCCATCAAGGCAGATGCGATCCTTGTAGGCGGCGGAAACATACATTGCATTACCCAACAGATCCCTGTTCGCGGAAAGTAATACTAACGAAGGAGATTAGGTTTATGACAAAGGTTAAGGTTGCAGCAATTCAGATGAGCTGCTCAAGAGATGTTAAGGAGAGTATCGCTACGGCTGACAGGCTCGTTCGTGAGGCTGCGTCAAAGGGCGCAAAGATCATCCTTCTTCCGGAACTCTTTGAGAGGCAGTATTTCTGTCAGGAGAGAGTATATGACTACTATTCCTTTGCTAAGCCGGTCGAGACAAATGACGCAGTCGTCCACTTCAAGAAAGTAGCTGCCGAATTGAACGTAGTATTGCCTATCAGCTTCTACGAGCAGGATGGTAATGTCCTTTATAACTCCGTAGCTTTCATCGATAACCACGGTGAAGTATTGGGTATTTACAGAAAGACACATATCCCTGACGATCATTTCTATCAGGAGAAGTTTTACTTTACTCCGGGCAATACGGGATTCAAGGTATTTGATACCGAGTTCGGCAAGGTCGGAATCGGCATCTGCTGGGATCAGTGGTTCCCTGAGACGGCACGCTGCCTGGCACTCCTTGGCGCTGATATAATCCTCTATCCTACCGCTATCGGCAAGGAGCCTATCCTTGAGGTAGACAGTATGGGTCACTGGAGAAGAACGATGCAGGGCCATTCTGGCGCGAATATAATACCTGTCGTAGCTGCTAACAGGGTAGGAGTGGAAGATGTTGCTCCTTCGACAGAAAATAACAATCAGGAGAGTTCTCTTGAGTTTTACGGAAGCAGTTTTATGACCGACCAGTGGGGCGAGATCCAAGAGTCCGCAGACAGGTCTTCAGAGACTGTCCTGATCCACGAGTATGACTTTGCTTCTAACCGTGAAGACAGATTGTCCTGGGGTGTTTTCAGAGACAGAAGACCTGATATGTATAAGAAGATGACTGAATAAGATCAGGCATTGTACTTCTTAACATACTCGTTGTATTTCTTTTCATCCTTATCTTTACGCTGCTTAAAGTCGTGCATGTAAGTATCAGGCACGGTAGCTTCTGCTGACTTAAATCGGTATGCGATAGCAGCGATATTGAGACTGTGCTCAGCGATTCTTACGCAGCTGTAGAGGATATCGTTGAATACGAATCCCTGTTCTGTCGTACAAACGCCTCCGGCAAGTCTTTCAACGTGATTGGACTTAAACTTGTCGCACATCTCACTTATAACTATCCTCAAAGGTCCGATCTCATCAGCGTGTGATGCGTCATTGGACAGATAGCAATCCAAAGCCATAGTGTAGATGTCGTGAACTGCAGGGATAACTCTCTTAAGCTCGTCATTAGCTTCGTCAGAGAAGTCGAGATGCTTGCTCGTGATCTCTTCAGCGGAATCGGAAAGATAGTTGGCGTGATCTGCTATACGCTCGACTTCACCGATGGCCTGAAGGATACGTGAAGACTTGTTCTTATCCTCAACGCTCAAGTGCTGAGTAGTAGTGAGCTTCATAAGGTATGAGCCCAACAGATCCTCGTAGCCGTCGACCTTTTCCTCGTTCTTCTTAATGAACTCGAAATCAGCAGCATTGTAGCCGTTTACGAGCATATCCATCGACTTATCAAGTCCAGCCTTAGCCTTGGTGATCATCTTGACCATCATGTTGCGGCACTCACCAACAGCGATAGGAGGCGTAAGCATGAGACGTTCGTCGAGCTTGAAATCCTGCTCTTCGTCTGTCTCCTTGACGATCACGTTTGCGATCTTTACGAGGAGCTTGCTGAAAGGGAAGAGAAGAATCGTGTTAGCGATGTTAAAGATAGAGTGGATGGCAGCAACACCGACGATGCTGACTTTGTTATCCAGGAACCCGAAGTCCATAACGGCATTGATACCGTAGAAGACTATAAGCCAAATGATGGTACCGATCACTTTGATCGCTACGTGGATAACCGTAACTCTCTTAGCATCACGGTTAACGCCGATTGATGAAAGGATAGCCGTCATACATGTACCGATGTTGGCACCCATTACGAGCGGGATAGCCATACCATATGTAAGGTGTCCAGTTGTAGAGATACTCTGCAAGATACCGATAGCGGCAGCTGAGCTCTGGATGATACCAGTTACGACTGCACCAGAGAGAACACCGAGAAGCGGGTTATTGAATGCTGTGAGAAGTGAGATAAAGCCCTCTTCTTCTTTGAGAGGCTCCATTGAGCCTGACATCATGGTCATACCTGTCATGAGGATCGCAAAGCCCAGGAGCATTGAGCCGACATCCTTGTGACGCTGCTTTTTGGCGACCATGAGAAGTGCGATACCGAGGAAAGCAAAGATGAGTGAGAAGTTAGCCGGCTTAAGAAGACTTAAGAGTATGTTGTCTCCG
>CADCPU010000387.1 GCA_902803365.1 Oscillospiraceae bacterium | reverse complement strand
CCTGTGTCAGGCTCATAGATATGCGGCAGGAACATCGTCTCCGAATAGCGGTTCCAGATCTTGTCCGGCCTTACATAGACATTCGTCCTGTCAGAATAAACATCGAGGAACAGCTGCGTGGTGTCCCTGATCTTTGCTATCGCCTTGAATGAGTGCTTGCCTCTTATCAGCGGGAAAAATGCGACCGTATCGAGCTTAAACAGATACGGGCATGTGACCTGGAAAAAGTTGCCCATCATGAGGTCTGTTGCCCAGGCCGTCTGAAGTTCAGAGAGGCAATCGAAAACATAGAAGGCATCAACGCCCTCCTGCCTTATTATCTCGTGGATATCGACCGTAAAAGTCTCGAACCTGTGAGACAGCTCGACATTAACGATCTTAAGTCCGTCCTGCTCTTCAAAGAACGGCTCGTGAGATGCGAATCTTATGTAGATGAGATTACGTCCGTCCTTCTTGGCCTGCTCAACATACGGCTCGACAAAGAGCCTGAACTGGTCCAGATCGTCAACTCTCCAGACGACATTATCACCAAGTCTTATGTTATCAAACCTCTCGTCCATCTGCGGGATACCCGACAACACTCTGTCAAAAGCAGCCATGACCGCACCTCCTTTTCGATACACAAAAAAAGAGCAAAGAACGCCAATGATTAAGCGTCTTTGCTCTTATTCAGATAATATCACATCACGAGGATGCTTTCACGCGTTTTTTGGTCCGCCCTTGATCTTCAGCAGGAGTCTGTCGACACCCATAAATATAAATCCTCCGATCGCGAAAAGAACGACGAGTCCCGCGCACCATCCTACGACTCCCAAAACACCTGACTTTTCAGGATTTAAGAAGAAGTACGGATAGATAAGAGGCGTAACTCCGCTCAAGTTCATTACCGAAGAGTCAAAATGCTTGATCGCCGCATGTGCGTAGATATATCCCAAGTAAGTCAGCGGGAATATCAGGGAGAGGAACGGATAAGATACCTTAACCTTGCCCTTTTTGTAGAACAGGATCCAGTCAGCCGTATACATCAGCGGCAGAACGACATGAAGAAGGACACTCGACACCTTGAAGTTATCTCTCGGATCCCTGTCTGCCGCGTTGGCAAGAAGCAGATTGAATACGAGGAACGTAAGAAGTATTCCGAGCATTCCCACAAACTTCAAGAGCGGATGAGCCGTCACGAGACTGTCCTCGTTCTTCTTCAAAGTCTGCTTCAGTTCCATAAACATTACGGCGATGCAGAAGTAATTGCTGAGATTGGTAAAAAAGATATAGAAATCCCATTGGAAACGCATATCGAACAATCCCAGGCTGGCCGCCACGGCGACAAGGCCGAGCGTGCAATATGCAGTCTGAAACAGCAGCTGCAGATTTCGATTCTTGATCATATTATTTCTCCTTTTCCTTGGCATCATAAACCGTGGCGATTATATATCAATACAAGGATTTATTTTAAGCAAAATTTAGGCAGTGATAAAAAAAGAGGCCTTGTATCAAAAATAGTTTATTAAAAATCTATTAATTGGGGCTTTCGCGCTCCTCACGACACGGATTTTATTGTATAATGGAAAATGTCAAATTATCTTGCTCACACGGAGGTGGCTTCCATGGATTACAAACAGATGCTGGATTCTTTTATGCAGATAGCATGTGTACTCTCCGTTGATATGAGCAATCCCGAAGATTCTGACAGTTATGTGATATTAGACGCCAATGACGCCTATATGGCTTCGGTCGGAAGAGACAGGAGCAACTTCAAGGTCAATGTTCCCTATACCGATTACATCAGGATCGACAAGAATTTCGAAATGATGTGTGAGAGCTGTGTAAAGACAGGCCAGCCTGTACATGCATATGTTGATGCAGCTTTCTACAACTCATGGATGGACATCTATATGCTCCCGGTCAAGTCCGACAAAGAGGGATTCTGCAACTGCCTCTTTTCCTATCACATGACACCTAAGGCAGATGCGAATAAACTGGCCGACATTTCATCCGATACGGCAGCACAGGTCCTCAAGATATGTATCAAGCTTCGCGGAAACAACGACTTCCAGAAGGCAATGGATGCTATCATCGCCGATCTCTTGGAGATCTGTGATGCGAATCATTGCACGATCCTCCTGACCGATTTTGAGAACAAGTCCTGTTCTGTCCTCTGTGATGCATTCAAAGAAAACGTAAACGAAATGCCGATGGTCAACTATATGGGAGACAACTTCTTCGATATCGTAGAGACTTGGCCGCTCCTGATCGCCGGCAGCAATTGCTGCATCATCAACGACGAAGGCGATATGGATCGAGTAGCTTCCATATCTCCGAAGTGGGGCGCATCCCTCAGAGGTGCCAATGTTAAGACTCTCGTCATCTATCCTCTCAGATCCGAAAACGATGTCATCGGTTATATCTGGGCCACCAACTTCGATAATTCAAGGACGATGCAGATCAAAGAGATCCTCGAGATCACGACCTTCATCCTCTCTGCCGAGATCGCCAACCATCAGATGATAAGAAAGATGAAGATCTTAAGTTCAACGGATCTGCTGACCGGTGTTTTGAACCGCAACGCAATGAATAACAGGATCCTCGATAACGATTCGGGTGTCGCACCGATCAAGGAACCGTTCGGCGTATTCTTCGTAGACGTTAACGGTCTTAAATCAACAAACGATACGCAAGGTCACATCGCAGGCGATAATCTCCTTAAGGATGTTGCATCGACATTAAGCGAGCACTTCAAGGATCAGGAAGTATACAGAGTAGGCGGCGACGAATTCATGGTGATCAGCGAAGGTATCCCGCAGACTGAGTTCACGGAACTCAAGGAAAAGCTCAACAACGACTGCGAACGTACCGGCAGAGCTCATTACGCATTCGGCGCAAGCTACAGCGACGAGACCCACAACATCAAGAGATCAATGCAGCTCGCAGACGTCAGGATGTATGAGAACAAAGAAGAATACTATAAACGCCATCCCGAATACGTCTGGGACAGGCGGGTATTAAGAGAAGAATGATGATACGGATCACGGCTTTACGGCCGTGATCTTTTTTCTTCGGAACTGCCCAACCTTCAATTCCGACCTCGATTACGGGTACATTCCATTAGCCCTCTTGTAAGCTCTATATACTTTTGTATCAACACTTCCGATTCATCTCTGCCCTTGGCGACATCATCCCCGAGCTTGCTTAATTTGTCCCAGGAAGCCTTCATCGATACCCCGGCAACCTTCTTGAGTTTGGCTTCCCTTATGCAGAAAACAGCCACACCTGCGGCAAAAAGAGCGATCGCACCGACCAGGACCCACCAGCCGCATGCGTATGTACCGATCGCGACCAGGAACACAGGAATGATCACCGCGAGCAAAAAGTATTTACCGTGCTCCGGATCGCACATATCACGGATGAGATTGCAGATATGTATAAAAAGAGAGACATCATGCTTTTCGAATTCATTCTTATGCGAATTATAGATCGCAGCCTCCGCCTCCCTGTCTGATTGGATCTTGTCGGTCTCCGATCTCTTATTCCTGCAAGACTCAAGGACCCTGAGGGCTTCCTGAATACGCAGAAAGAACTCTTTGTCCTCAGGCAAACAATTCTCGATCGCAGATACCAAAAACGGTTCATCCTCTTTGACATGGACCTGCGTATATGAGCCCATCATATTAAGGCTCTTCCATTTGCATTTGCAGAGGAAGAGACCCAAGAGAGCCTCGCGATTATGAGGATCTTTCTTCAGCATAAACTCAAATGCTTCCTTGGCAGAGTTGAACTCGCCTTCCGCGAGAGCCCTGCCTCCGACATCCAACACATTGTCTTCTCTGAAATACTCATAGTCATAAGTGACGCCGCAAAACTGACAGACATAGACCTGACGATCGACATCTATATCCAAAAGTCCGCCGCAACTCTTGCAGACGTTGCTCTTAACTATTGTCATATTATCCTCCGTTATACAGACAAACCTGTTTACCGTAAAAGGCAAACAGGCTTATTATCTTGGCACCCCCAACAGGAATCGAACCCGTACCAGCAGTACCGGAAACTGCTGTTCTATCCATTAAACTATGGAGGCATACCTGCATATTTTAACACAAAAATTTACCTGAATGAAACGCAAACCGACAGTGATTCGTTATATAATCAACAACACTTAACAACAGGGGAAATAAATATATGAAAAGACTTAAGATGACATCAATACTGCTTGCAGCTATCCTTTTGCTCTGCTCGTGCAATAACGAGACGAACGAGACATCTGCATCTCAAGAAACAACAGAAACAACAAAGGCAACCGAGACAACAGAAGCAACGGAAGATACAGAAGAAACCGAATCAGAGGAAGAAGACGGACCTGCGTGGGACGAAATGGATGAAAAACGTCTGGAATTGAGTAAAGAGCCGCTTCTCGGCTTCGAAAACTGGTACGTCATCAGGAGATCCAATGATTACGGTTATGCCGAATGGTCTTTCTATACTGAGGATGATATATGCTTCGGCTGCCAGTTCGGAACTTCCATTGATGAACCCAATATTAGACTTCGCGACCTTGACGGGGACGGGATGAAAGAGCTTATCTGCATGAATATCTTTATGGGAGACGGAGCAAACCGCATCTTTATCTACAGGAACAATAACGGTGTGATAGAAGAGGGCACGTGCGAGCAAGAGCACCTCATGGAGCTTTACGACTTTGAAGATCTTTGCGTATTGGCTTATGACGAATTCTATGACGACGATAATGACAGGATGATCCTGACGCCTTATTACGAGAATGACGGCAAGCCCATCGAGCTTACGCTTGATGCTTTTACGTTCGGAGAATATATCATCAACTATGACAGTTATGCGTCCGATATGGGTCCGGCACTGGGATTCGATAACTGTTACTGCACCGGCAAGACCAATACCTACGGCATTACCCATTGGGAATTTTTCGATTACGAAGATCAGCACTTTGCCACGGTCACGGGTTACGGCAGCTGCACGGATGCCGATATCGGCTACGTTGATGCTGACGGAGACGGCATCAATGAAATTGCAGTAAAGATCCCTGTCGAAAAGGGCGGCTCCGCACATACTTTCATCATAAGAAATAACGACGGAACGATCGAGATCGGTTCGTCTGATGATGAGCTTGAGATCAAGGACGGTATGGGATTTGAAGGGTTTGTTTTCGAGCCCTTCAAGGAATGATCACTCCGGATCTTTCTCAGCTGCGGCATCGGTCATGATAGTCAGGATGTCGCGGCACTTTGACAGGATATCCTTCGGGGCAATACCGATCGGCATAAAATGCAGGTACGGCTTTGCACTTGCATTAAGAAGGATCTTGCCTTCAAACTCAGGAGCAGACAATAAGGCAGCAATAGACTTCTTGTTGAACTTCTTGTCTGATGCGTAGTAGAAGAGCACCTTGTCGTCTTTTACGATGACTTTCTCGAATCCGAGGCGTGAAGCAAGAGAACGGACCAAAGATACCATCATGAGTACCATTATCTCGTGAGGAGGCTCGCCGTATCTGTCCAGTATCTCGTCCATGAAATCGTCGTAATCCTGAACAGACTCGATGGATGAGATCCTTCTGTATGCGATCATGCGGGAAGATTCGTCCTCGATATAGTTCGACGGGATATAAGAGTCGAAGTCGAGTTCGACAGTTGCCTGTGTAGGAAGCTCAAGAGCCGCATCTTCGCCGTCACGCAGGAGCTTGATCTCCTCATCGAGGAGCCTGCAGTAGAGCTCGTATCCGATGACATCCATCTGACCGTGCTGCTCAGCACCCAAAAGATTTCCGGCACCGCGGACTTCGAGGTCTCTAAGAGCGATCTTGATACCCGAACCGAGCTCAGTAAATTCACGGATCGCCATGAGACGCTTCTTGGCGTCGCTGTTGATCTCCTTATCCTCACGATAAGTAATATATGCATATGCCTGCTTATCAGAACGGCCGACTCGACCCTTGATCTGATAGAGCTGCGAAAGACCGAATCTGTCACCGTCTTCCACGATCATTGTATTTACGTTCGGCATATCGACACCGGACTCGATTATCGTCGTGCAGACGAGTATGTCGGCTTCACCGTTAACGAAGCTCGTAATGATACTCTCCATCCTGCTCTCGCTCATCTTGCCGTGAGCATAGAGTATCCTGACGCCCGGCATGAGCGCCATGAGCTCGTCTGCTTTCTTGTCGATATCAGCAGTCTTGTTATACAGGTAGAAGACCTGACCGTGTCTTGCGATCTCACGCATGCAGGCCTGAACGATGACTTCCCTGTCGTAAGACATTACGTATGTCTGTACCGGGCGGCGGTTCATCGGAGCATCATCGAGAACAGAGATATCCCTGATACCCGCCATGGACATATGAAGCGTCCTCGGGATAGGCGTAGCGGACAATGTGAGTACATCGACATTATTCCTCATAGCCTTGATCTTCTCCTTATGGTTAACGCCGAACCTCTGCTCCTCGTCTACTACGAGAAGTCCGAGTCTGCTTGGCTGAACATCATCTGACAATATTCTGTGCGTTCCGATCACGACATCGACCGATCCGTCTTTTATGCGCTTAAGATTCTCGCGCATGACATTCGGTGCGACAAATCGTGACAGAAGACAGACTTCTACCGGGAAATGGCCGAGACGTTTCTTAAAGTTATCGAAATGCTGCTGTGCAAGGAGCGT
>CADCPU010000386.1 GCA_902803365.1 Oscillospiraceae bacterium | reverse complement strand
GGCGAGCTCCGTATCCTCGGTTCGACTACGACAGCCGAATACCGCAAGATCGAGAAGGATTCAGCCCTTGAGAGACGTTTCCAGAAGGTAATGCTCGATGAGCCTTCAGTTGAAGTTGCTATCGAGATCCTTGACGGAATCAAGGATTACTATGAGAAGCATCATAACGTAACCTATTCACACGAGGTTATTGAATTTGCAGTAAAGGCTTCAAAGCGTTATATAACTGACAGATACCTTCCTGATAAGGCTATCGACCTTATTGATGAAGCAGGTTCCAGAGCAAACCTTGAGAATATCAAGCTTGTTAAGCTCAAGAAGACCAAGGAGAACTTGGATAAGGCACTCGAGGAATATAACAGATTCTCCGAGTCGATGTCTCAGCTTCCTCTTGAGGAACAGAATGCTTCTTTTGCGAAGATAGCTGAACTGCGTGCTGAGGCTGACAGGCTCAGCAAGGAATATGATCAGCTCAATGACAGCATCAGCCCTGATCCTATACAGATCGAGGATATCGCGAGAGTCGTTGAGATGTGGACAGGTATCCCGATGAAGTCCATCTCAGAGACTGAGACAGAGCGTCTCATCCATCTTGAGGACAGACTCCATGAGCGAGTTATCGGACAGGAAGCAGCGGTTAGTGCCGTAGCCAGAGCAGTCCGTCGTAACCGTTCAGGATTTACAAAGAAGCATAAGCCTGCGTCCTTTATCTTTGTAGGACCTACGGGTGTTGGTAAGACAGAGCTCGTTAAGGCACTTGCAGAGGTAATGTTCGACAGTGAAGAATCCCTCATAAGGATCGATATGTCTGAGTATATGGAAGCTCATTCAGTAAGTAAGATGATCGGTTCTCCTCCGGGTTATGTCGGTCACGAGGATTCAGGCCAGCTTACTGAGCAGGTAAGACGTAAGCCTTATTCCGTAATCCTCTTTGACGAGATCGAGAAGGCACATGCTGATGTATTTAATCTCTTGTTGCAGCTTCTTGATGAAGGACGTCTCACGGACAGCCACGGACTCCACGTCAACTTTGAGAATACGATCATAATCATGACATCGAATGCAGGTAACTCGTCAAGAGCTAATACTATCGGTTTCATGAACGAGACACGTGAGGCTCTTGAAGGACGTGTATCTACAGCACTTAAGGAAACATTCAGACCTGAGTTCCTTAACCGTGTTGATGAGGTAGTAATCTTCAACGAGCTCAAACCTGAGGAGATCAGACAGATCGTTGATATCATGATCAAGGAAGTCTTCGATGCTCTTAAGGAGAAGCATATCGAGTGTGAGATCACGAGCGAGGCTTGTGATGAGCTTTCCAAGCTCGGTTACGATCCGAAGTTCGGTGCAAGACCGCTTCGTAAGGTCATCAGATCCAAGATCGAGGACAGGCTCGCTGATATGTTCCTTGAAGGCAAGCTCAAGAACTGTAAGAAACTCCGCATAGGACTTAAGGACGGAGAGTTTGTTTTCGATATCGTAGAGAGTGAAGAAGCACTCGTTGTCGTAGTACCTGACGGTAAGACAAACGGCAAGAACTGATATTAAGAATATGCAAATAAAAACGGGGGTGAGTGATCACTCCCGTTTTGTTGTCATTGAAAATAATATCTGCTTCTCGTGAGAGGACAGGTGTCTGTATTCGCCGGGTTTCATATCCCCCAGAAGGATATTCATGAACCTGATCCTCTTGAGTTTTACAACCTTATATCCGAAAGCTTGGCACATACGGCGGATCTGGCGGTTTAATCCCTGAGTTAGGATGATGTTGAACGTCCTGGGACCCTTTGGTGTTACGACGCAAGGGGAGGTGGTACGATCCAGTTCATCCAGATATACACCTTCGGACATCTTTTTAATGAAGTCTTTGTCATAAGGCTTATCCACCGTTACGACATATTCCTTCTCGTGGCCGAATTCGGCTCTCAGGAGCTTATTAACTATATCTCCGTCATTAGTCAGGAGGATAAGGCCTGAAGAGTTCTTGTCGAGCCTTCCGATTGGGAAGATCCTGTCCGGCAGATTAAGGAAATCGACTATATTATCCTTATCGCGCTTATCGGTGGTGCAGGTAATACCCAGCGGTTTGTTAAGAGCGATATAGATATGATCGTCGTTAGCAACAACAGGCTTGCCGTCGATAAG
>CADCPU010000385.1 GCA_902803365.1 Oscillospiraceae bacterium | reverse complement strand
GGATTCTCACCGTCGTAGTCCTCAGCCATCATGCTCAATGTATCATCGATGCAGATGATGCAGTAGCAATTGAGCTTCTGCTTGATTACCGTAACGTCATCTGTCATGATCATCGGTCTTAAGTTAATTACAAAAATAAGTATTACCATCAATATCTGTCTGATATAAGGTACGATGCCCTTTCGCTTGAGAGCCAAAAGGCCGATACAGAGTATCACCATGAACCAGACAGGTAAGATCGGTTCGAATTTTAAAGTTTCAAACATATTTCCCATCTGATTACACCTTCAAAATAAATGCTAAGAGCAACATTAAGCTCAATGACAAGAGCAGGAGCTTATACGGAGTCTCAGGAAGCTCTGCCTCGATGACCTCATATCTTGTGTCGTCGAGTGTTGCGATCTGCGCTCTGATGTCGGCAACGATGCTCTCAACGATGTCATCGTCCTCGCCGTAATAGAACGTACCGCCTGTTCCTTCAACAGTTTCCTTCATCATCTGTCTGTCAGCGTCGACCATAACTTCTGTTCCGACACCGAAGACTGTGATGTCTCTTTCCTGGCAGAGCTCACCGGCTTCAGGAAGAGTGATGATCTCTTCACCGTAGAGCTCGTTATCCGTAGAGAAAATGATTACTCTCGTACGGTCAGGCTTCTCCTCATAATCATAGAAGTCGAGCGCAGCTGCAGCCAGACCGTCGCCGATGATGGATGAACCTCTCTCCTCGTTATCTACGAGTGTACCGTTACTGATGTAAGCCTCACTCTCGTAGAGCTTGTCTGAGAAGATGATCTTACCGTTGTAGTAATCGATTCTCATCTCAAGGCCTTCCTTTACCTTCTCAAGGACTTCGATTACGTATTCGTAGTCACTTGTTAAGGGGCAGAGAAGTACCGGTGATGTGTTAAAGATAACGATTCCGAAACGCTCGCCGTTAAGCTCTTTAACAACGTCTTCGAGCTTGTCGATAAGTACGGCATTGAGCTCGTCGCATGTTGTTGAGATGTCCATGCAGAGGATGATGTCTCTGTTGTAGTTAGCGAGCTGCTTGGACTCTGTCTTGTAAGGTCTTGCCATGAGGAATCCGGACAAAAGGAGACTCGAGATGATGAGTACGATAAGCACATACTTCAAAATGTTGTACCAGAAGAGTCTACTCTTGAATGCGGGATCCTTTTTAAGGTAATCAGGAATATAAGCCTTCTTACCGCCCTTATACTTTTTCTTCATCTTGAACGTGATGAAAGCCGCAATAACGAATACTGCCGCTACACCCGCACAGATATATAACGCTGTTGCAAATTTCAGTTCCATTCAGACACCAATCTCCTTGACTTAGCTAATGATGCTCTTACGTCACCTTCGGAGATCTTATCGAACTCCGGCTTATAGTATTCGCCTACGAGGTGGGTAAGTTCCTGGAATTCGGTCTGGCTGATCTCGGACAGAGTGAACTTATCAACCTCAGTGCCTGTAGCCTTGTAAACGAATTCTCTTACGATGATACTCATACCCTCATAAGCAGGTCTGATCTTAGTAGTATCCTCGTTGAACTTTGCTTCGAGCTGATCCAATGAAGCGAGATACTGTGCCTTGAGCTTTGTCATATCCGGCTTCACGAAAACAGGTTTCGGTTCTTCCTTCGGCTTAGGATTGTAAGCCTTGAGAATGCTGTAAAGGAACATCAGTACTATTGCCACGGTGAGCGCAGCAAGTATAGCTCCCGTAACAATTATCGGAACCTGGGAAAAATCAAATAATCTTCTTAAATCTACCGTTGTTTCCATAATCTATCAGTTAACGAGCTTGTTCTTCTCCAAGAGCTCAGCGATCTTGCCGTCGATCCTGTTCTCAGTATCGACCATGACCCACGGAATACCGTGTCTGTTGAGCTTTGTAGTAGCCTGCTTCTCCATGTCTTCCATTATCTTCTTCTGTTTCTTCTGCAAAGTCTTGCTCTGCGCGATAAACGGAGGAATATATCCGTAAGTGTCGACGTTATATACCCTCTTACCGTAAATATCCGCGTCACTGACATTTACGAGGATAACGTCGTGTACCATTGTGATCTGGCTTAAGAGCGTATCTTCAAGCTTAATGATACCTTCGGTGTCGGTTACCATAACCACGATCATGCGCCTCTTGATGTTGTGCATGATGTATCTGAGTATTCCGTTCAGGTCCGAATTGTTAGCCGGATTAAGGCACTTTGCGTAGCCTTCCAAAAGGAACTCAAGATTTAAAAATCCCGTCTTGAAAGGAGATCTCTCCATCTTGTCGTTGTTATAGTAAAGACCGCTTACATAATCGCCGTTGTCGGTTACGAGGTAACCCAGAGTGCCGCCGGCCATGAGGGCAACATTACCCTTCTCTTCGCCTTCCTTTGTATGAGCGAGCATTCTGTGGTTAGCGTCCATTACCAGCATTACGTTGTGCTTCTTCTCGGCAATGTACTGTCTTACGAGCACCTTCTGGCTTCTGGATGTAGCCTTCCAGTCGATATCCTTGATATCATCTCCGGGCACGTACTCACGGAGCTCGTCGAAATTCATACTTCTGCCCTTATAAATGGAGTTGTATGAACCGTCGAGAACTCTGCTCGTAGCTTTGTCCGTAGCTATGGTCTTATAACGCTTGAGCCCGAACTTGATTTTCGAGACGTAGTCTAAGTTCATGGAGTAACGATTGCTCCGACAATTGCATCTACGATTGTCTCTTCCTTAACGCCGTCTGCGATAGCAGCGAAGTTAAGCATGATTCTGTGACGCATTACTTCGTGTCTCATTGCCTTAACGTCATCAGGTGTAACGTAAGCTCTGCCCTGAATGAGGGCAACAGCCTTGGATACTT
>CADCPU010000384.1 GCA_902803365.1 Oscillospiraceae bacterium | reverse complement strand
TTCCTCATCAGGCTGACGGTCGAGAACATAGATGTAGATCCGATTTACGAATCCCGTGATCAGATCTTCAGGAGTCTGATCAGGAGCCGTCGGCGTAGAAGTCGGCTTGGTCGTCGCACCGGGTTTGGAAGTCGCACCCGGCTTCGAGGTTGCTACCGGAGTTGAAGTTGCACCCGGCTTGGATGTTGCACCCGGCTTTGCAGTAGCCGTCGGCTTGGTCGTCGCACCGGGTTTGGGAGTAGCCGTCGGCTTTGTTGTAGCGCCCGCCTTCGCAGTAGGTGTAACAGTAACGGGACTCTTGGTCGGCACAGCGGTTTTTCCGCCTTTGCCGTTAGTTCCGCGAGCGCCGTAGTCTTTAAGATCGACAGATGTTGCGATCGTCACAGTCTGCGCATCTTTATCGTATGTGACGCTGCTCGGACTGACGCCTTTCAGAGACAAGGACGAACCCGGAATATCGGATGGTCTGTTGCTTGCGTTATTGCTGAACGAATTGCTGTCGGTATATTTGCCGTATACGGATTCTGCATCTGAAATGAAGATGTTATTGGATATGTCATTGCCTTCGCTGTAGCTGACGTACAAACAATTCTCTTCTGTATTTACTACCGTGTTATAACGAATAATATTATTAAGCGCTTGGCCGTTAGAACCTGAACTCTCGCCTCCGAGGGAGATGCCGCCGTTTGCATCGTTAAAAAGTATGATGTTGTGTTCCGCGATAACGCCTTCAACAGTCCACCCCCTGATCTCACTTGCGATCTCAAGACCGATGTCACAGTTGGCAATGAAGTTATCGTGGATCCAGATATCCTTACCTCCGTCAACATAGATGCCGCCCGCGCCTGCTTGAGGAGTGCCGTCATCATCCAGATAGGCAGGATTCTCGAACACAAGGCTCGAGTTGTTGTAGACAGTATTACCGTAAACTTCGCCGTTGCGAGCTCTGTCGTCAGCGCACTTCCCGCCGTAGCCTCCTGCCATATCAAGACCGATGTTATCGTTATCGTGAATGCTGTTATCGGCAACCGTGAAATACTCGACATTGTTTCCGAGAGTAAGGCTCTCGCTGTGGCATGTCGTAAGATCGTAAAGCTCGCAGCCTTTGATCATAACGTTGGAGACTTTGCTGTCTTTTTCGCCTTGGACACATATGCCGTGAGCGTTAAAGTCGCCTCGCTCATCCGAATACTTGTAATCGCCGTACATGCATCCGAGATGATGGATCTTGCAGTTAAGAACGTGAACATTATCTGCACCGTTGCCGATCCAGATACCGTCAGCACAATATGCGTCAGGATCGTAGATGAAGAAGTCTGCGATCTCCAGGTTTTCGATGACGACATTGTTCGCTTCGACCTGAATGAGCGGATCGCCCTTTCTCATCGTCTCGTTACCGCATATGGCGCCCTTGCCGCTGCCCTTAAGTGTTATTCCGTTTTTGTTTATCTTGATCTGTTCTTCAACTCGATCTTTGATGATGATCGTCGTTCCCGTCTGGGCTCCGTTGATGGCAGCCTGAAGCGATTTGTATGAGGAAGACGGATACTCTATCGTCGCATTGTTATTGTAAGGTTTTGCCTTCCGGCAGCCATACTTTACAGAGCCCGAGTCAGCATTAACATCGATATCACACGGCAGAGATCCCGCAAGCATGATGCCTGCAACCACTGCTGCCGCGATCCTTATTATCCTTGAATCTTTCATAGTTACCCCCTGGGATCCATCATTATTCGGCGGAGCTTGTTACAGAGATCTTTGATCTGCTCTCCACATGTTTTTTCCTCACGGGAATAATCGGAAGTATCTGCACCGTAGCCTGATACATCACCTGAGACATCAAGATCAGCCGTGCCCTTCTTGTTATTAACGTCAATGTCTTTGTCAGTGTCGATCTTGATATCGAGATTCTCTCCCGGCAGTTCGGAAGACATATTGCTCGCATTATTTTCAACTGAATTATCATCGATATATTCTCCGGCGATAGGAGAAGAATCGCAGATAAAGATGTTATTTTCGACTGTATTGTTTTCGCCGACATTAAGATAGAGACAACGCTCATCGGAATTGATAACAGTATTATTGCGAACGATATTATTACGGGCGATTCCATTCTCGTCAGGATCCTGACTGCCCACAAGGATACCGCCGCAAAGATCGTTATTCACGAAAACATTATTCTCCGCAATGATACCCTCTGCGGTCCATCCGTGATTCTCACTCGATATCTCAAGACCGATATCACAATGGGAAACAAAGTTGTCGTGGATCCAGATATTAACACCGCCGTCAACATAGATGCCGTCAGAACCGCAACCCGGCTCACCGTCATCCTCAATATATCCTGCATTCTCGAAATAATAACAGGAGTTATTCTCGATCCTGTTTCCGCACACTTCACCCAAGCGTGCACGATCAGTCTCATGCTGACCGTTAAATCCGCCCGCGAGATCAATGCCGATGTTATCGTTATCATGGATGTAGTTGTCAGCTACGGTAAAATGCTCAACGTTATCATTTACGACAACACTCTCGCTCTGGCCTGTCGTAAGTTTATATACCTCGCAGCCCTTGATCACGACGTCGGTTATCATAGCGTCTTTCTCGCCCTTTACTGAAATACCGTGCGCATTAAAATTCTCGCGTTCTTCAGAATACTTGTAATCACCGTAAATACATCCGATATGATGGACGACGCAATTCAGGATATGGACGTTTGAAGCACCGCCTTCAACCCTGATACCGTCCGCGCAATCCTCCTGGAACGGATCAAAAGTGTAAAGATTAGTCAGTTCGATATCTTCAATGACAATATCCTTACCTGCGATCTCAATAAGACCGCCGCCGTTCTTCATCGACTTATTGCCTCTCAGCACGGCAAAGCCGTTACTCTTGAGAGTTATTCCGTCATTCTCGATCCTTACGCGTTCTTCGACAATGCCTTTGATGAGGATCGTCGTTCCCGGCTTTGCGGCATCGACCGCATCCTGTAAAGTCTCATACTCTGCTGACGGATACTCGATCGTATACTTCGAGTTATCCGGCTTTTCCTTTTTGCAACCGAAGTCTTCCGTATCCTTAACTGTCACATCGACCAAGCCGCGGTTCTCCTGCGCGTTTGACTGCGCAGGGAACACGGCAGCGATCATACATGCAGATACGCAAACGGTTGCCAATCCTTTTAGTTTGTTCATTTTCCTTTTCCTTTCCTTTGCATCAGTATGGCAAGCATCTTGCCTCGATGCATTTTGCGCCGAACTCCGGACTCCTTGTAAATCCGTACACAACATCGGCACGATCTTTTCCTGACCTCATGATACCCAGCCAGTAATCCATTCCATCTTTATCAGATTCTCGATCCATGAACGTTGCATAAAGCCTGTTCAAGAATTCCGCATCCGACAAATTGTAATCTTCCATCTCCTTACTCAAGAAGAATGATGCACCGACATCTTCACCCGTAACTTCAAAGTTCGCGAGCTTAGATGCCCAATACTGTCTTCCCTCTTGATCATAACCTCTTCCCATCGCAGTCGTATACATACGCTCCACAAAAGCATACGTAAGTGCTGTCGGCTTGATCACGCCCTTAGGCTTGATGTCGCCGCCCGAGCGTATGCCGTAATCGGCACATGTGTCCGCCCACTCCTGCGAATATATAAATCCGTTCGCAACCGCGACTCTGTCCTTATTACCGGTCGCGAGTTCCGACAGCCAGAAATTCATTCCGTCGCTCTCCGGATCGCGTCCGAAAAAGGTCTTATAAAGAACCGTAACAAACTCGCTGTCTGACGTATTTCTCTTCTCAAATTCATCACTGAAGATGAATCCCTGCGCAACTTCCGCACCTGTCCTTCTGAAGCAGTAAAGCTCATCTGACCAGAAAGCAGCGCCGTCCTTCTCAGGCTTACGATCAAGGACATAGATATAGATCCTGTCAACAAACGCGCAGATCTTCTCCTGCGGTTTTGGTTCAGCAGTAGTCTTCGGAGCAGGCGTAGCTGTCGCGGTCGGCTTAGCTGAATCGGATAATGTATTCGTCACTCCTGTATCAGGCGCAGACGTTGCAGTTGGTTTATTTATTGACGCCGTTGTCGGCTTAGGTGTTGCCGTAGGCGTGCTCGTCGGCTCGAAAAATTCTTCCTCGGAATCATCCGTCATGAACATCACTCCGGCAGTCGGCGTAGGCTTAGTCGTTGTCGCAGGCTTAATCGTAGGACGCGGTGTCGCGGTCGGTTGCTGCGTGGCCGTCGGCCTCGGTGTCGACGTTGGCTTACGCGTTACCGTAGGTTTTGGAGTCGACGTTGGTTTATTTGTTACCGTTGGCTTTGGTGTAGCCGTAGGTGTAACTGTAGGCTTACGTGTTACTGTTGGTTTTGGTGTAGCCGTAGGTTTCTTC
>CADCPU010000383.1 GCA_902803365.1 Oscillospiraceae bacterium | reverse complement strand
TCAAACAAAGCGAAAAATACAGTACAGAAGAGCGATTCTTGTCTTCTGTACTGTAATCTTGCCTTTTATAACTTGAAAAACGCATACTCGAAACGTTTTTTATTTCAAAAAGTATGCGCACTCACTTCTTCCTCCAATAAGGCTCGGACTCGTCAGCCTTAAAGTTGAAGATCGGCTTTAAGACCTCCACAACATCAACAGACTCGGCGACGACATCGATGATATCCGAGAGGGACTTGTATGCCATCGGGGACTCGTCGATCGTGCCTTCGCAGACAGAGGTGGAGTAGATGCCTTCCATGGACTTCACGAAGTCGTCGAGGCAGATCGTCGCTTTCGCTTTCATACGGGACATCACGCGGCCGGCGCCGTGAGGGGCGGACATGTTCCAGTCAGGATTGCCCTTGCCGATGGCGAGGATGGAGCCGTCACGCATGTTGATCGGGATCAGCACGCGCTCGCCTTCGTGAGCCGCGATCGCGCCTTTGCGGAGGACTTTCTCGGACGTGTCGATGTAGTTATGGATCGTGTGGAAAGCATCGACGGCGGTGAGGCCGGTGCGCTCGAGGATCACGGATGCCATGAGCTCGCGGTTACGCTTGGCGAAGCGCTGGCAGATCTCGACGTCGTGCATGTAGTCCTCGAAAAACTCACCGTAGAGCCAGCACAGATCCTTCGGGATACAAAGGTCCGTCGTCTCGTAAGATGCCTTCAGCTCCTTAAGAGCGGCCTGGATCTCAGAGCGTCTGCCCTGCTCCTTGTAGGTCGCGATGATCTCGTCGCGCTTTTTGAAGTACTCTTCCTTGCCCATGTGGAGGTCGACAGCGAGCGCCTGGTAGAACTCTGCAACCTGCTTGCCGAGGTTACGGCTGCCGGAGTGGATGACCATGTAGAGCGTGCCGTCGGACGCTTTGTCGATCTCGATGAAGTGGTTGCCGCCGCCAAGAGAGCCCAAGGATCGCTCGAGCCTTTTGGTGTCGCGGAGATTCCTGAAGCAGCGGAGCTCGGAGAGGTCGAAGTGTTCCTTGCGGCCTTCCCAGACGCGCTTGCCGGAAGGGATGAAGTGGCATGCTTCATCAAAAGCAGCAAGGTCGACTGAGGTCTCCTTCAGGCGGACGGTGTACATGCCGCAGCCGATGTCGACGCCCACGACATTCGGGATAGCTTTGTCGGTTACGGTCATGGTAGTGCCGATCGTGCAGCCGGCACCGGAGTGTACGTCAGGCATGATCCTGACGATGGAGCCTTCGGCGACGGGAAGGTCGAGGAGGGCGCGGATCTGTTCGATCGCTTCCTCTTCGCAGACCTTCGCGTAGCACTTGGCTGTTGCGTATTTACCTTTGATCTCAAACATTACTTTGTCTCCTTTGTGAGCATGCCTGTCAGCTGGGCGAGGATGTCGCCGGAGCCGTTCAGGTTGATGTTGCCTACGTTCTCGCAGATACGTTCGACGTACTCGAGCTCCTTGAGCTTATAGAGCGTAGGGTTCTCTTCCATGAGCTTTGCCGTGTTCAGCAAGGATCTTGTGGAAGCGACTTCCTCACGACGTGTGATGACGTTTGCCTGAGCTCTCTTTTCTGCGATCAGAACTGTGTTCATGATGTCGCGGATGTTGCCCGGGAGGATAACGTCCTTAACGCCGGCGTCGAGGATGTCGACATAGAATTCGGAGCACTTGCTCTTCATCCTGTCGAAGACATAGCGCGTTACTTCGTCCTTGTCTTCAAGGATGCTGTCGAGGCGCTGTCTGCCTACGATCTCACGGATCGCCATCTGTGCGATCTGATGCATCTGCGTATCGAGGTTCGTTACGTTCTCGTACATGCCTGCAGGGTCAGTGATCCTGTAGTCGAGTACGAAGTTGAATCTTACAGGGACCTTGTCCGCCGTTAAGATCTCCTGGCCCTGGATGTTCATGGACAGGATCCTCGTGTCCGCCAGGCTGACCATTACGGCTTCGCCCGTTCTCCAGAAGTAATAGTTGCCGGAATCCAATACGCGGATGAACTTGCCGCCCACGTACAAGACGCCCTTGTAGTTTGCAGGCACGGAGATCCTCTGGATCAATGTGCCGGAGATGCGGTCAAGGATGTATGTAGGGATGTCGGTGATCTCTTTTGTCGTGACCGTTACGATCCTGAACTCGTTCCTGCCGCCCTTCTTGAAGAAGGCATGCATGCCCTTTTCGAGGACGCCGACGTAGTTGCCGTTCCTGAAGCGCAATGCAAGTTCCGTATCGCCTACGAATACCTTATCAACAACGGCTTCGATCTCACGTCTTGCGACGAGGTCTTCGATGTTTGCATATGCGCTCGTAAGTTCGGACTCGTTATCGAGGATCTCGACATTGGCGTTTCCGAATATCGTATATTTGCCCGAAGTAAGGACGGAGTCGAATCTGCCGTTCTTGAACTTGATGCCTGTCTGCTTTTCGTTGATCACTACTGTCTTCATATATTTTTACCTCCAAAGAGTTGATTTACGTTAGGAAAAATCTTCCGCGCAGGCCATATCCGAAGATGCGGCCGATATCTTGAGCCTTCGCATCAGCAGGCGGATGGGGTTCATTGGCCTGCGGATCGCGAGAGACGGTATCCGTTATCGGGCAGGGCGTTCCACCGATATTGGGGCGGCCCCTGCAGAAGATCAACCTCCTATGGTTTTTCGATTAACAGTCGAATGTGGAGTAGGATTCGAACCTACCGGAGTCTGGTTTTGAGCCATCTTCTACCATGTAAGCAACTGCGAGTCCGGGATACAGTAAAGGAAACCTCCTGTACCGGTGTGACCTGGGAGACACGCCCCGTGTTCACTTACAGGAGGATAATATCAAGCAGTGGTGTTTCAATCACGGAAAAAAAGTTGCGAAGATCAGGAGAACAGGTCTGCCTGCTTCCTGATACGCTCTCTTATGAGCTTTATAAACTGCTGCGGCTCAGTCACTTTGATCATGGGACCGAAGGACAGCACGCGTATGACGAGCTCGGTCTCGTCGTCCTTGTCGTAGCGCAGCTTTACGATATAACGATCATCGTCGACGCGGATCGTCTCCTTCTCAAAATGCGCGAAGTGCAGCATTACTCTCTCGAGCGCATTGCGCCTGTCGAAGAGCTCGAAAACGACCTCGCGTTCCTGCCCGGACTTCGAACCCTTGAACGAAGGAGTCTCGCCTTCGTAGCGCGACACCTCAATAAGGCGCGCGAGATTAAATGTCGTCTCGCCCGTTCTCGAGCGGCCGATAACGCGGAACTTGTCGTCTTTTTCCGAATACTCGAGAAGCTCCGGGACCATAACATATTCTCTGACGTTGCCGCTACCGGCGCGGGTCTTCACGTTGAGCGCCGAGCCGCTTCTTATCGCCTCGCGTACGATCCTGAACTTATGAATATAATCAGGATCACCAAACGGATCTCCGTCACAGTATTTATCGAATACCTGAACGCTGTCGGGAGCAAAGAGCGGCTCAACATCCTCGAGCCCCTCGATCGTCTCACCGAAGAGCGCAAAACGGGGATCGTTCATGACGGCTTTGAGCCAGCGCTTTTGAAGTGTTGTAAGCGGCATCTGCGGTGCTTTCCTGATCGGTGTCGTTCCGTCCGCGCGGATGAGTTTATACTGCTCCTTCTGAAGTGCGGGGATCAGCACGAGATTCGTCTCTTCAAATCCCTTCGCGGAAGTCACGCGCATCATCTCCTCCATCGAAGGCTTATGGTCGCACGCGATCTTCAAGATCTCCGCGACGCAGTTATAGTATGCTCCGTAGATCTCACTGAACAGCATCTTCCCCACCTCCGTACATCTTCTCCATCGCTTCGATATCGCGCTTAAAGCGCTCGAGAAGGAAATCGTTCGAGAACGAGATGCTCACGATCCTTCCGATAAAGGTCCTTATCCACGGCATGAGTTCGAACGCATCATAGACATCGGCCTCGAACTTAACGAGACCTTCGCCCACATAAGTGACCGTGCCGGTGCGTTTTTCGCGCTCGAGCCTGCCCGGGATATAATCTTCAAACCTGCCGTATCGAAGCACAAATTCAACATGCTCGAGAGACGTGCCGACTGACACGCCCCAGATGTGCGGCTCCATGCTCCGGAGCTTCTTCTTGGCATCGTCGTAGATATCAGTCTCTTCGCCGAGCTTGACCGACAGGATGTGATCGATCCTTATCGACACGATCTTTTCCTGCCTGACCGAAAATCCCAGGAGATGCTGCCTGCCGCTCTGCGTACTGACGCGGATCTGAAGCGGTATCACCGTATCGACGAAATCACTCTTTCGTCTCCTGCTGTACGCCTCTATCGAGATCAGGCATTTTCTCTCCATCGCTTCAAAGATCTGAAGCACGATCCCGCTGTCCATCGTTGATGTCACATAGTGGTGCTTGAAGCGGAATATCGCCTCATGCGAAGGGAGCTTGTCTTCGATAAAAGAGCCCGCGACTCCGCACGGGAACACTTCGGAATAAAACCTCAGCAGATCGCTCGACGGAAGCTTCGTGACCGGGGCACTCCTGTAGAATACCTCGCGGCCTTCTTTGCGAGAGCGGACAAGTCCTTCCGTCTCATATTCAGCGAGTTTTTTCCTGACAGTCGAGATATCGAAGACACGCGGCTCCACGAAGCCTTCACCGTACGAATCGATGCGGCTCATTATCTCCTTAAGGGTGATCTCATCATCTTCACTTAAGATATCGAAAAGTATGAAGTGCAGCGTTATGTCTCCGTCCGTAAAGCTCTTGCTCTTCCACGCCTTGAAAAACGGATTCGGCTGACCGTCACGGCTGTTAACGGAGATAAAGACGTTCTTGCCGTCCTTGCCCGTGTGAAAGCCCATGTAATCTGAAAGCCAGCTCTCGATCCTGCGCCTGGAATCGTCATAGCTTCTGGAACTCTTGGCATCATAATCCTCACGGCTCTTGAAGCCGTACACATAGAACTCCCGCATATAATCGCGTATATTATCGAAATTCTTGATCAGTTCACTGAATGCCATAGAGATATTATAGCACCAGGGTAAACAGATCAAACCAAGTATCCAATATTTGCATTACTTCAAAAGAACGATATCGTGTTGAAGTTCCTTTTGATACTCCGGCTCATAATTTGAATAGTAATCCCTAATGTTATCCATATACAAAAACGGGGCAGTCTCAGGCATTACATTGACCCATGAGATGATATACGCCAGAAGATATATATCGTTTTGAGAAACAGATACACCCTCTGTAGAATCAAGCATAATATCCGCTTCATCATCAAACCCAAATTC
>CADCPU010000382.1 GCA_902803365.1 Oscillospiraceae bacterium | reverse complement strand
GCTTGAACTCGATCATAGCCCACGCGAACGTGAATCCGATGCTGCCGACCATGAACATGAGCACGACAGGCGTCTTGATCTTCGCGATAGTCTCGCGATCGTAATAGAGGTACGCGCCGATCACATACATCACGAAGAAGTTGATGATCGTATAGCCGCCATGGCTGCTGTCGTACGCAACCGTATTCAAGCCCTTAAGATCGCTGCCCGAGAGGTTTTTCGCGATCTCGACTGCCGTGTTCCAGAACGAGAACAGCAGCACGAGCGTAATGACGAGCCTTCTCAGCGTCTTTATGTCGAGCTTTTCAAGGCACATATTGATGTATGGTGACAGGATATAGATCACTGCATAGAAGATGACAAAGTAATTAGCCGGGATCGCCGCCTTGACGAGCCCCCTGAACGTGATCTGATCGCCGAAGATGAATCCCTGCGCGAGGTACTGCAAGATCTTGAAGATAATGACCTGGATGAACAGCTCAACGACCTTGTAAAAATCCCTCTTCTGCGAACGGCACAGGAAATAACCCGATATCAAAACGAAAATATTGACCGCGCCGATCGCCATACTCTCTACGATAAAAAGGATCGTCTGCGCGGAGCTGATCACTGCCGAATACTTGAACCCGCCGCCGATATCGGCGTTGTTATAATGAAGGAGGATGACTCCGAGCATAATCACAATGCGCAGCAGCTCGATCCCCGATTGCCTCTCACTTACTTTATTCCCCATAATATTCTCTCTTATATTTAATAAAAGTATAGTACCATTCCAACGTGCTCGAAAACAAGGTGCGCCTCCGTCCGTTTTTGCCGCGTTTTTGTGGTTTTACTCCCTTACGCCGCATCTCGAAAAGCCCCCCGCGGGTTTTTACTCCCTAGCGGAGCAGAGTCGAAACGCTCCTTTTGCTTTTTACTCCCCGAGGGAGTAAATCCGAAAAGGGGGCTTGGCGGTATCCGACCTTAGGGAGTAAAAGTTGTGAGGGCTGTACAAGGGGTACTTCGTTAGGGAGTAAAAACGAAAGCGCGATAAATAACCCGTCGGAACCGTTAAAAAAACCATACACTTAGTTAACCGTTTGGTTACAATCTCCAAAGGGGGTTAGTGTAGAATACATATGGACATCATATGTCCCTTTTAACCGTCTATTTTTAAGCTAAGGGCCCAACCACTCGAGTGGAAGGGCCCTGACTTATGCAATAAATCCGCCGGACTTGTATAATAGAAGGATCCTAATGTAAGGAGAACAGATATGAGTAAGAAACTGGCAGTCCTTTTCCCCGGTATGGGATATACGACGGCTATGCCCCTGATGTACTATACGGGCAAGCTTCTGGCAAATAACGGATATGAGCTTAAGTTTATCGAGTTCAGGGACTTTCCCAAGAAGGTCGCGGGTGACAAGACGCTCCTCATTAAGGCAGCAGAGATCGCGATCAGCCAAGCGGCTGAGCAGCTTGATGCGACGAACTTAAGCGAGTACGACGATGTTGTATTCGTAGGAAAGAGCATCGGAACCATCGCGGCTTCTGATTACGTTTATAAGCATGATCATAAAGTAAGGCAGATCTGGCTCACACCGCTTGAAGAGACTTTCCCTGATAATATTGATGCGACTAAGGTGATCGCTTTCATCGGTACAAAAGACCCGTGGTCTGATCTTAGCAAGATCAAGGCTAAGGCTGCCGCACTTAATATAGATCTTCATCTATATGACGGTTGCAATCATTCACTTGAGTGTTCCGATACGCTCAAGAATATCGATACACTGAAAGATGTGATTACAAAGATAGAGGGGCGCTTCTTATCCATTTCTTAAACTTTGATTGACGTTGTTTTAATACTCCGTCTGTATTATGTAACCATAAAACAAAAAACGGAGGATAAAGACCATGACACGCACAGGTTGGAGAATAACGGCTCAGGCTCTTGCACTTATCGCGACGATCCTGTTCCTTATTGTCTTCAGACATTCAATGATCGCCTTCCTGTTCATCGGTCTTGGCTTTATAGTATTTGAGAACATACTGGCACTGATCACAAAGGAAAGAAATGAGAACATAACCACCCCATAAACCCCACACTTAAAAAGAAAGAGACCTCACGACTTGACGGATCGTGAGGTTTTCTTTTGGTTAATCATATTCGGGTTCAAGAAGATCTTCCATCTTGCAACAAAGGGAACGACTGAGTTTAAGAAGCGTAATGGCAGAAGCATTGTTGATATCACGTTGCCTCTGCTCAAACAGTTGTATCTGTCTCAATGCTACACCGGATTCTCTTGAGAGATCGGCCTGTGACCAGCCTATATTTTGGCGCTTCATACGAAGCTTGGTAGAAGGATATGTCTCCTTCATAAGTTCATTCATTCGCAATACAAAATGCTCAGTATCCATCTCATGATATACAGGATACATCCTGATTATTTCTGATAAGGATACTGCAGCCAGTATCTCGCTGAAACTTCTCGAAGAATACCATTGATAATATGCCAATGCCCAGCCTGCCCAATATTCCGGTGACTTATCAAGATACATGACATCTTCTGCATCTG
>CADCPU010000381.1 GCA_902803365.1 Oscillospiraceae bacterium | reverse complement strand
TTCTTAACATGCCTTATGATATCCGATGATTCAGGGATCTGCGGAAGGATATTATCCTTATCCAATAAGATCTGACAAAGACTGTCGCTTACAACATCCGTGAGAGCCGCATCGACCGTCTTTACCGTCAGGTCGATCCTGTTTCCGTCAGTAAAGATCATGAGCCATCCGTAGGAATGTTCCTTGTCATTCGGACAGAAAGGAGACTCATCGGGATACTGCATGATAAGGATCTCGCCAAATCTTGAAGGCCAATCCTCATCTGCTATGAATGATGCCGTCTCGCTTACAACATAGACGATATCGTAATCCTGGAAAACATCCTTTGGAGCTTTGGGATTAGTCCTCGAACCGTTCATATAGACTGCACGTACCCTGTCATCATTTTGGGCAGTATTCAGTATCAGCTCCATTATCTCTTTTTCGGTACGCATATACTTCCCCTTCATATTGTTATTTAATTGATATTATCACTCAAAGAAGCAGTATCTCCTGACGGGATCTGCCTTTGACCTGTATAGCGCGGTATCGGCATTCTTAAAGATCTCGGAATAGTTCTTCTCGCGTCCGCTGTATACGGCAATACCGATGCTCACGCTGATCTTATGATCAGTCCCCGGGATCTTTATGTTTTCGGCTGCACCCTTAACGATATCGGCTGCAATTTCACTTGCCGTCTTCGTATCGGAAACATCCTTTATAAAGATAACGAATTCGTCTCCGCCAAAGCGTCCCGCGACTTCGTTATTTACAAACTTACCGCCAAGGAAAACGCCAAGCTGCCTGATTACACTGTCACCCACATCATGACCGTACGTATCGTTTATCGTCTTGAACTTATCGACATCCAAGAGCATCATGAAACCTTTGTCTGAAGAACGGTCTGCCAATGCCCGGTTGATCTCGCGGGTAAGAGCGCTCTTGTTCTTAAGACCGGTCAGTTCGTCCGTATCCTTCTGGATACTTATCTCACGCTTCAGGATAAACTCCTTGATACGCACGGAATTAGCGATGATGTTAAGAAAGATACCGGCAATGGTAAAGATCACGACATTGATCATATCCATTACCCATATATCGTGAGGCTTAACGCCGTGCATCCAGATAAGGAATACCGTTGAAGCTGCTGATAATTCAATTGCCATAAAGAACGGCTTGTCTATCATAAACATCGGTGCCACGAGAAGGAATACGATAAAAGTCGTTGCAGGTATCTCCGGTTTATTTTGTGTTATTAAGCAAGCAAAGATAAACATCAGCGATATTGAAAGATAGATTATAAGCTGAGCCGTTATCGAGTCTTTTTTCAAGATGAAGAAAGAGACTATTACGAGCGCTGTATATGTAAGTGCAAAAAGATAGAACATCCTGTTTGATTCAAGAAGCCTGTTGACCATTGAGCCTATGAGAAGAACTGCAAAAGCCGCAAACATCAGAAAATGCAGGATGCGCCACACCTCAAAATTCGAGACATACGCATCTTTCTTGATGGCGTTGTACTCCTCTTTTTCTATCCCGCAATAGAAAAAATAGTTGCGGATCGTCCTAAGTAACCCCTTCATCTGTCCCCCAAAAATAATACCGTGTCACCTAAAAAACATTCCTCAATTAAGATAACATAACAGTCGATATCCGCTCAAGTAAAAAAGGAGAAAAAAGGATCAGAATCGTGCAGCAAGGAACTTCGCCACTCCGTCATCATTATTGGAAGCTATGATCGCGGTCGCTTTAGCCTTGAGCTCTTCATGCGCATTTTCCACCGCATAGCTCTCGTCTGCGATCTCAAACATATCTATATCATTTTTTCCGTCACCAAAAGCCACGACCCTGTCGCACTTAAACAGCTCCTTGAGTTGTCTTACGGCATTGGCCTTGGACGTTTCCTTGGGCATTATCTCAAGCCACTGCTCATCTGTATAGATATCACGCTGATACACGCAGTGAAATCTGTCCTTGTAATGCTCATATATCGGATACAGTTCATCGGGATCTCCGATGCAGGTTATATAGAAGATATCGCCTTTTCTGAGAGCCTCCGAAGAATCGACGATATTCTCTCTGATGTCACCGCTTCGTGAATCCGTGAATTTCTTCATACCCGGAGTACTAAGCTCAGGCACATATGAGAATTTCTCCCTGCCGTCTATATATGCATATACGATCGGATATATCTTGTGTGCGAACAGCCTGTCGAGAAGTTCCTCGATCGAAGTTCTCTCAAAGTAATTACCCTTAAGTATCTCTCCCGTAGCATTGTCTATGATAAAAGCACCGTTATAGAGTATGAGAGGGATCTTCGCATCGATCCCAGCAGTTACCTTCTTGGCCGTGACCAGAGAACGTGCGGTCGCATAAGAAAACAGCATTCCCTTTTCGGTCAGGTCATTGATGACTTTATTTGTATAATCAGAAGTTTTCTCATCACTTCGAAGCAAAGTTCCGTCAAGGTCGGAAACATACAGTGTCTTCATATATCTAATCCCTCCGTCAGATCACAATTCCAGTATGCGGAATTTCCTGCCTGCATCAGGCATATCAAAGAGCATCTTCTCGCATTCCGATTCGACGTCGGATATAAAGTGCTCCGTGCCGCTCTCGCTTACCATCGACAGTCCATCAAGCGATACGGGAACGTATTTTGTTTGCTTTTTAAGAAGGTGCGCTATGCTTCCCCTCAGATCATCCGCTGAGAAATGGTTATCTATTTTAAGTTTGGAGAGCAAAACCTCAAGATCATACTTTTCCGTCGTATCAGCGAGCGTATGCGCGATATCCTTAAGTTTGGGATTTCCGTTCCATATCCAGTTATCCTGGAGGATACACTCTTCTCTGTACGCCTCACGGAATGCGTCGACGCTGTCCAAGCCGAACTTGATCCTGCAAGGTCCGTAGAATCTCGCATTATTATAGATATCTGTCAGGATATGAAGCGTATACCCCTTCAAGAAAGACAGGCTGTCGCTGTCTGTAGCAAGACTGCTCGTCTCACGCCAGAAATTGCGGAGCATCTCGTACCACTTGATAAGAGGCTCCTCCGTATAGATCTCGCCCCAGTTCTCCTCTTCCTGAAGGCAGTGGCTTCTCGCCTTGATCCTCTTTGTGAAATCAGAGCGCGAATGTACTGCGTCGGGCGCTATGCTTCCGAGCATAAAGAGTTCCCTGTTTTCCACGGGATCATTATCCAAGTATCTGTCTGCTATCAATAAATGCGTCATTGCGTACGACATATATGTCACCTTCTTATTTCTTACTAGACTTACTTATGATACGACACATCGCCGTGATATGCATTCAACTTCAAAAATATTCCCGTCCCTCCGCCATAGATCTCGAGATACAAGTTATCATCTTCGGGCTTTCTCAGGACTCCGTATCGTATATCTTCGCCATCGAGCGTTATCTTCATCTCGCCAGATTCGATATTGATCAGGCCATTTCTGTCATAAGTGACGCTCTCACCGTCCCACTTATACTCCGTATCATCATAAACGATCTTAACTTCCTTGCCTTCGAAAAAACTGATCTTATTAAGCCTGCTGTAGTTTAATTCACATATGAAGTATCCATATCCGGCCGCAAACAGGTACAAGACAATAAGACCGATACCAATAAGACTCGTAAACTTCTTCCTTAGCCTTAAAAGCAGAAAGAGGATCATTCCTATTCCCAGAAGCGGAAAGACAAAGCACCAAATATACTTAGTCGTGAATCGAAGCGGTTTCACGGTAGCTTGAATGCTCAGGAAAACACCAAAGGCAAGAATTACGGCTTCAATAATGATCAAAGGAGAGATCTTTCTTTTTTCCATAGGTCAAAACAACTCATCGAGCAAGATGTAATATCTTATCTTTTCCATATCGGGCTTGATACCCAGCTCATCAAAGATCATTATCTTTGCATCTGACATTCCTATGTCTTCAGTCTTATATTCTTTTCCGCTGATCAGCTGCTTAATATTCTCAGGCAGTGTGGACATTTGATTGCTCCTTTCAGGCTCAGACGAGCAGTTCCAAGACTCTTCTCTCACGATCGATCATAAGCTGCTCGATCAGATCGTCACTCTTGAAGGCTGCATTCTCGCGTATGGCTTCTTCGATCGTTACAAAGCTCAGTTCAAACGCGGCCTCCTTCTCATACGGATCGAGAGCCTGTTCGCCTACAGTGTTTTCGACTTCGCACAGATAATAGAAATTCTCCTGAACGAATATAACGTCAGGTCCTTCATTCCCCTTTTGTATGCGAAGGACATTTCCAAACTCCCTTATCGATCCCGGAATGACGGTAAGGCCCGTCTCTTCCTTGACTTCGCGCTCCAGTGCACAGATGTGATCCTCACCGGGTTCGATACCGCCGCCCGGAAATTTGTAATAACGGCGTTTCCTGCTGTGAGCCATTGCGATCTTGTCACCAGACATTATTATACCGCGAACCGACGGGCGGAATACTTTCCTGCCGTTCTCGTTGTAGTCATGCAGATCTATCGTAAACAGAGTCTTCATTTTGTATCCTCCCGTTTGACACAAAAAGCGGTGTCGGTTACTGTCAATATAATTAAATTATGTTGCACGGAATATAGTTATTGTCTGCATCCAGTGGAAATGGTTTTTCCGTCATACATACGACGCCTCCGTTTCCGATCTTTAAAGAACTCTTTTCAAGCAGATGAAAAGAGCCGATGGCTTTTTTATCCGGATTAGTGCCTTTTTTTATCTCCAAAGGATGAAGGATCCCATTTTGTTCCAAAACAATATCGATCTCTTTTTGATTTGTGTCCCTGTAAAATGTCATATTCGCCTTACTCTTTGAGTATGAATACATTCTCAGGAATTCCAAAACAACGTAATTCTCAAAAAAATGTCCGCTGGCGGCTCCATTCATTAAGGTATCCTTACTGGTCCACATGGAAAGATACGTAAGAAGTCCGGTATCACAGAAGTATAACTTAGGGGTTTTTATCAGTCTCTTTAACTCGTTATTCGAAAACGGTTCCAATAAATATACAATGCCCATTGACTGAAGGATCTTTACCCACTCCTTAGCAGTTGGTACAGAAACATTTCCGGCTTGAGCTATATCAGAATAGTTAACAAGATTCCCGGCAAAAGCCGCACAAGCGCGAAGCACTTTTCTGAAACCTTCAGTATCACTGATTCCGTTATCATCTACCGCATCCCTCATAAGATACGTCTCAATATAAGACTCATAGTATTCCATGCGCTGCTCATCAGTCATTCCTACAGTGCCGGGCATTCCACCTTCCCAGATATGAGTATAAACATCCAGAATATTGTTATCAGAAAAGTTCTTTGCTCTTTCGGATAAAGCAACAAAATTAAAATCGAGTTCTCCAAGCTCACTCTTTCCCTCTTTTTCACGTTGAGAAAGACTGAACATCTTTAATATACAAATGCGGCCTGCAAGTGAATCTCTTGCTTCTTTTAAAAGTTTTTTACTCTCTGAACCAGTTAGCCAGAACAAGCCTGTTTCATCTGATTCATCACACAATATCTTTATGTACTCAAATAGTTCAGGCGCCTTTTGAGCTTCATCGATCAAGACCGGTGGCTTATACACCTGAAAAAAAAGACCCGGATCGCTCTTGGCCAGTTCACGATCCCTTGAATTATCCAAATTGACATATGCTCTGTTCTCACCGGCAGCAAGTTTCTTAAGCATGGTAGACTTGCCGACTTGCCTTGCCCCTGTTACCATAACAGCTTTAAACACTTGGTTCATAGCCAAAAACTTTCTTTCCAGTTCTCTTTTGATATAATTCATACGCCAATCCTCAGTTTAAATTAAACCAGACTTTAAATTAAACTAATTATATCATGTGGGTTGATTCGGTCAAGTTCCCTTCTCTGCCATTATCATCCGATTTGCTTCCTCAGATCCCAGCGCCATATGGAATTTCGAGCATTCTTCATGAAAATGCTAATACATTTCCTTTCTGACTTTT
>CADCPU010000380.1 GCA_902803365.1 Oscillospiraceae bacterium | reverse complement strand
GATCCGCTCCTGTCCTTTGCAAGACCGATCGCCGTAAAGAGCATGACGAACATCTGTCCGAAGATCGCGATACCGCCTGCGAGATTGTCGATCCTGAAGAGAGTGTTATTGGCTTCCTTCGGGATCGCTGAATTTACTACCGTCATTATGATGAGCATAACGATCGGGAAGGCGATGCAGAAGATCCAGCTGAGCGGATCCCTGAACATCTCTGTGAAATTTCTCTTTGCAAATACGATGGAATTCTTCATTATAGATCACCCTTAAACCCCTTCTGCGATAGTTACGAATACTTCCTCGAGACCCTTCTTGCCTGTCATGGTCTCAAGTTCTTCAAGTGTACCGATCGCCATTACCTTACCCTTGTTCATTATGACTATCCTGTCCGCGAGCGCCTGCGCTTCTTCAAGATAGTGTGTGGTAAGTATTATCGTCATGTTCTTTTTGAGTTCTTCGATCTCGCGCCAGAACTGTCTTCTGGCAAGCACGTCAAGTCCGAGCGTCGGTTCATCCAGGAACAATACCTTCGGGTCTCCGATGACCGCCATCGCGATCGAGAGTTTTCTCTTGTAGCCGCCTGAGAGGAGCTTTGCTTTCTTATCGGTAAACTCATCCAGTTCAAATGATTCGATCGTCTTCTTAACTGCTGCTTTCGCCTTTTCGCCGTCAAAGAAAAGATCCGCCATGAACTTCAGATTCTCTCTTACCGTGAGGTTCTCAGCTACGGATGTATCCTGCGGGGAGACTCCGACGAGCCTCTTTACTTTGTCCGGATCGGATGTGATGTCGTATCCCATGATCTCTGCCTTGCCTGAAGTAGGCTTTGTAAGGCATGTGAGCATCTTTACCGTTGTTGTCTTGCCTGCTCCGTTAACGCCGAGAAGAGCAATGAGCTCGCCTTCGTTTACGTCGAGCGTCAGACCGTCAACGGCGATCTTATCCTTGTACTGCTTAACCAAATCTCTAGTTCTGATCGCATATCCCATATTTTTAAGCTCCTTTACTTTGTATTATCTTTGTTGAGCCGATAATACTTCAGAAGGGATATCGATTTGTACCGAAAATGCATGAACGGTATTTTGGGATATATGAGCGGTATTTGGGGAGCACCAAAAACGCTCAGAGGATCATTCCTTATCCTCGAAGATCACAACGTTCTTACCGTGCTGCTTGCCGTAATACATACGCTCGTCAGCTTTCTTGATCATGACATCAGGTTCTGTATATACAGGCTGATATTCTTCAAGACCGATTGTGGTCGTAATGAAGATCTGCTTGCCTACAAACTTGGTCGGTTCGGATTCGATTATATTGCGAAGTCTCTCTGTCTTGACCTTAGCCTGCTCCATATTGCAATCACGAAGAAGGATAACGAACTCCTCGCCGCCCCATCTGCAGATATCACATCCCGGCAGTTCCTGCTCGATTATCATCGTGACATGCTTCAGGACCTCGTCTCCGACCTCATGTCCGTATGAGTCGTTAACTTGCTTAAAATCATCAAGATCGCAGAAAGCGATACAAAAACGTCCGTAGTTATAGGAATGCATGAGTGACTTAACGAGCGGCAGGAAACCTCTTCGGTTCAAAAGGCTCGTCAGAGCATCCTCATGAGCGTCGGCCGAGAGCTGCTTATTCTCCTTGGTCAGGTTTATCATCATCTTCTCGGTAGTAAAGATGTACATGGCGTTATAGAACATTGTCGAAAAGACCATGACAAAGGCAGAGAAGATGACCAGTACCAGTGTCATTTCCTGCGGCAATTTATAGATCGGTTCTATTTTATAAAAGGTGCTGTAGAGAATTGCAAAGATCGAGAAGTTCAATAGCAGGAGCCCTATGACGATCCAACGCTTATTTCCCTTAAGCATATTGCATCCGAAGTAGATTATTATCGGAACTATCGAAAACAGAAAACAATAGGTACCGCAGCGAAGACCGACAAAATACGTGGAAATGATCGAATATGCCGTAACTTCCACGATAACCGCGGAATAGACAAATACGATATGATCGGCATTACTTAAGACAAAACATACGACATAGATCGCGATACTTATACTGTTTAAGAGCATCATCGGAGCTATATCGGCCATTCCGAAGATCGCCAAAAGGACAACGTGAACAAAACCGACAATACTTACGGTAAATTGGAAGGCATTATCTACAAGAAAGCGCAATAACCTGATCACCAATCCGCCTTCTCTATTCTTGCTGAGTGTCTTGTTCTCTTCAATTATCATATCGAGGTCTTTCACCTTTCTTATAGAACAAGGGTACTTCACTACAGGAAAAACTGCAACAAGGTCGATTTAATATATTGTAAATATTTTACTTTCTTTCTTCCGATTTTCTTCACATCCCAAAACAGATAAAAATCACGCTGTAATGATTATCGATATTCCGGTCCAAAATCATAATATGGTATATCCTGATAATGATAGATAAGAATACTTTTCAGACAAAAAAATAAAGTCCTGAAGATTTCAGAACTTTACGATTTCCATAATGGTGACCCGTACGGGAATCGAACCCGTCACTCCGCCGTGAAAGGGCGACGTCTTAGCCGCTTGACCAACGGGCCTTATATGGTAG
>CADCPU010000379.1 GCA_902803365.1 Oscillospiraceae bacterium | reverse complement strand
TGTATAATTTAGCCCGAAGGGAGAACAGATATGAATAATTTTGAATTCTACAGCCCGACAGAGTTCGTATTCGGCCGCGCCCGCGAAAACGATGCAGGCGCTCTTGTTAAGAAGTACGGCGGAAGCAAAGTGCTCCTGCACTTCGGAGGCGGCTCCGTCATCAGGAGCGGACTTCTCGACCGCGTTAAGGCAAGCCTCGATAAAGAAGGCGTTGCTTATGTGGAGTTAGGCGGTGTTAAGCCTAATCCGCGTGATTCCAAGGTTTACGAAGGTATCGACCTCGTCAAGAAGGAAGGCGTTGATTTTATCCTCTCAGTAGGCGGCGGTTCGACTATCGACAGCTCCAAGGCGATCGCAGCAGGCGCCCTCTATGACGGCGATTTCTGGGATTATTATTCAGGCAAGGCAGGCCAGATCATGAAGGCGCTCCCTGTAGGTACGATCCTTACGATCGCAGCAGCAGGTTCCGAGGGTTCCGGCGACTCCGTTATAACAAAGGAAGACGGAATGCTCAAGCGTGGTGCGGCAGGTCCTGCTATAAGGCCTAAGTTCTCCATCATGAATCCTGAGCTCCTTTTCACGCTCCCGTCCTATCAGACTGCATGCGGCGCGACAGATATCATGGCTCACGTTTTCGAGCGCTACTTCACGAACACAAAGGAAGTCGAGATCACCGACAGGCTCTGCGAGGCAGTCCTTATGACCATGATCAAGGAGACTCCGCGCGTTATCGCAGATCCTCAGGACTACGAAGCTTGCGCCAACATCATGTGGGCAGGCACTGTCGCTCACACGAATATCGTAGGCGTCGGCCGCGATCAGGACTGGAACAGCCACGCGATCGAGCACGAGCTCTCGGCTCTCTATGACTGTGCTCACGGCGCCGGTCTTGCAGTCATCATGCCTGCATGGATGGAATTTGTTTATAAGCACGATGTTATGAGATTTGCTCAGGCAGCAGTGCGTGTCTGGGGCGTGAAGATGGATTTCTTTGATCCTGAGAAGACTGCTCTTGAGGGCATCAGGAGATTCAGGATGTTCCTTAAGTCCATCGGTATGCCGATCAACTTCGAGGAGCTCGGCGCAGATCCCAAGGACATCCCGGCCTTGGTCGACAAGATGGGCATTCAGGGCGAGACATGGGGCTTTGTACCTCTCAAGCCTGAGGATGTAAAGGCGATCTATGAGATAGCGGCTAAGGCAACGATCTGATCGGAGGTTTATCTATATGAAGATCCTATTCATCGGCGGAACCGGAACGATAAGCACGGCCATCTCCAAGGCTCTTGCCAAGAGAGGCGACGAGCTTTATCTCATTAACAGGGGCAGCAGGAATGATGTGCTCCCTCAAAATGTTCACTTCATCACGGTCGACATCAATGACGAGGCAGCGGTTGCGGCCAAGATCGACGGCATGGAATTTGACGCCGTATGCGATTTTATCGGCTTTGTGCCCGAGCAGCTCGAGCGCGACTACAGGCTCTTTAACGGCAAGACAAACCAGTTTATGTACATAAGCTCCGCGTCTGCCTATAACAAGCTTCCCGCTGATCACGTGATCACCGAAGGAACGTCTCTTGCCAATCCGTACTGGGAGTATTCGAGGAACAAGATCGCGTGTGAGGAATTCCTGATGAAAAAGTACAGGGAAGAAGGATTTCCTGTAACGATCATCCGTCCGAGCCACACATATGACGAGCGTTCAGTGCCTCTCGGAGTCCACGGACCCAAGGGCAGCTGGCAGGTCGTAAAGCGCATCATGGAAGATAAGCCTGTCATCATCCACGGCGACGGAACATCTCTTTGGACGATCACGTTCAACGAGGACTTCGCCAAGGGCTTTATCGGACTTATCGGCAATCCGCGCGCAATCGGCGAGGCTTTCCAGATCACGTCGGATGTATCCCTGACGTGGAATCAGATCTATGAATGCATCGCGAAAACACTCGGTAAGACCTTAAAGCCTTACTACGTGTCTTCAAGATATCTGGCGGACATCTCGAACTACGACTACGAGGGCAGTCTCATCGGAGACAAGAGCAACTCCGTCATTTTCGATAACAGCAAGCTTAAAAGAGCAGTGCCGGGCTTTTGCTGCACCATCCGTCCCGAAGAGGGGATAAGGCGCACGATCGAGTACTGCCTTGCGCATGAAGAGTGTCAGGTCGAGGACCCGGAGTTCGACGCATGGTGCGACAAGGTCATTGATACGCTCGAGAATGCGAAAAAGAATTTCATTTGATCGTACCCGTTACGATAAGAGATCACTTTTGAAGGAACCGTCTTCGTTTGAGGACGGTTCCTTTTGGCTTGCCTGGGGGCTGCCGGAGTGATCCGGCGCTGCGCATACTTTTTGCTCAAAAAAACGTTTTGAGTATGCGGTTTTCGAGCTCGAAAAGGCGGGATTACAGTCCAAAATGCCATAATCGCCTTTTTGTACTGTAAATCTAGTCCCAGGT
>CADCPU010000378.1 GCA_902803365.1 Oscillospiraceae bacterium | reverse complement strand
TTCAGCAACTTTTTGCGCACTATCTGTTCTGTGTCACTTTAAAATATCATGATGAAAAGGAGCAGAGAATCTTCTTGATCCCTGCTCCTTTTCATGTATTTAACCAAAGTTTAAAAAGAGTAGAATTAATCGTAACTATCCTTTTGGCAGCAATCTCAATCCTTCACATACATCGGGTACTGATAATCCAGCCAGTTATCACAATTCTGGAAGTCAGGATAATTGTGTTCTTTCTCTCGGAAAGCTTTATCATGACTCATGTTTTCCTGGTGGAGACATTCGTGATAAATCAGATATTTCAGCACCTCTCTTGGAACGTTTTCAAAGTTAAGAACACTGTTGACCCTTATTGCATTATATTCACTGTTATAATCTGCAAATATCTTACTGTATTCACGATCTGTCCATTTGATCGAAGGTGCAACAAAGTCTTCAGGAAGCTGGCTTCTCATCTCACTAATTACCTCATTAAGCAATACAGTCAGTTCTTCAGCAAAAGGTTTATCGCTCTTATTCTTAAACTCATCCTCGACTTCTTCTATTATGCTGCCCACTGGAATCTGCCCACTGTCATTTCCGATCCAGAGGAGTACCTTCTGCATATATCCGGAATAATCCATGTATATGCTGTCGATAGTCTTCTTATGTTGCTCATATATTTCCTTCAGTTTCCCCGGCAGTCGATCCAGTGTAATGTGTTCTTCCTTGAGTCTCTTTGCAACATAATGTGGTTCGACCTCTTTTCTCTCTTCGAAAGTGTTCATTTCTGGGAATACTTCCGCCTTTCTGATGTAATTTATGATATCCCCAAGATCCTCCTTCGAAGGTGCTGTTTCCAGACCGGAAAAGCACTTTTCAAAGACCCATTCAGCATCAATGTCCTTGTCATTGCCTATTCTATCCTGCATTATTCTCATTCTCTCATACGGTTTAATCTGGCTTTCAAATACGAGTACCTTCCTGTCATTACCATTCGTGTCGAAAATGCTGAACCATCCTGCTGGAAGCGCATGGCCAAACGATATGCTTCTGCCACCGAGATAAACTATCGTGTCTGCCAAATCTCTTATCATCTCCGCCGGGATCAGACTTGCAGGCTCATACGTATATTCGCTGGTCTGAATCGGCTCTTCAGGCACTTTTTCAACTATCCTGTATTCATTCAGGATGTGCTCCGGACTCATCCATTTGGTTATAGTGTTCCACTTGTCACAGAAATCCACTATGTTCACTGTCTCAGTCCCACCGCAGCCAAGTCCTCGCATTCCTCGTCCCACCATCTGCATCAGCAGAGTTTCACTACTTGTCGGTCTTGTCAGAAATACTGTCTGTATATCAGGAACATCCGACCCTTCAGTCAGTATGTTGATGTTGATGAGAACATCCAGTTTTCCTTCCTTGAATCTTTTAATCTTATCATAATTGTCATTATCACCGTTCAATGTGTATATATAGTCACTATTAATGCCGGCCCTTTGGAACATCTCGTTAAGTACAATGCAATGGTATCCATTTAGAGCAAATACGAGTGTTTTTCCATATTTCTCCTTGTTTTTGATATATTGCTCCACGATTACTTCATTTCTGGCATTGCTTTCCGCAACCTTCCTCAACAATTCGGAAGGCATTTCTCCCCACCGTTTAATATACTTGTGCTCATCCTTAGTGGTGTAGCTTTCAATATCTTCATTTGTGCTGACCTTCTTGTACACAGGCGTTGCAAGAAAGCCTTTCGCGATAAGATCACTGACCCCTGTAGAATAGATTATCTTGTTATCGAAGAGCTTCTTAAGTCTCTTTGTATCCTCGTCGTTTCCCCGCACCGGCGTAGCAGTAAGCCCGAGTAGTTTGGCATCCGGACGTTCTTTTCTTATTGTATCGATGATACTTTTGTAACTGGGAGCAACAGCATGATGAGCTTCATCGATTAGAATCATTACTTTCTTCTGCAAATTGTTCGGCAAATAGTCCTTGTTGATGCAAAGTGACTGAACACTTCCAACAACGATATCATCATATGGTCTAAACGCTCTGATATTCGAATGTCTACTAGAGATGCACAAAAGATGCACTTCGTTCTTTTCATCATTCTCCTGAGCAGCCAGCGGTGCAATCTTGTACAGATTATCTGCGGCCTGATCGATGAGCATATGCCTGTGCGCCAGCCAGATTATCTGATAACCCTTTGACAACATATACTTAATCAAGAATACTGTGGCCACTCTGGTTTTTCCGCCTCCCGTAGGCAGCATAAGGATCCCGCTCTTTTTATCCTCGATGTTAAAGTAACTATCCAGCGCAGCAACTGCGTCTCTCTGAAAATCTTCCATCTGTATGTCGCCGAAATGACTGTTCCTTAGGTCGATTATCTTTTCAGTCTCGAATGAGGAATCATTCTCCGGGACATACTTTCTGCCGTAAGCATTCAATTCATTTAAATATGCTTCCCGTATGCTTGCTGTCAGCTTCTTCTCCTTCAAAGATTTGAGCATCTCTTCATTGCTTCCTACCTTTATTCCGCCGTAATTTCTTTTCTCGAAATTTTTGCATATCCTGAGCAGACTGTTTGACCCGGCCAGAAAGTAGTCCTCTATCTCCCGCCTGTAATCCTTTACGAACTGATTGTTCGGACTTGTGCAGATTTTGTCCATTTCCGGACTCATCAAGTAGATGTCTTCATCTTCACAATAATTCGCGCCACGCTTTTTCGCCTTTTCGCTTTGAAGCACATTCCTTACGAACGCTTCCGGGAAGTTTACCCAACTGAATTGTGTTCTTTTCATAGCTTCCTCCTTCGTTTTATACTGCTTTGTTTGAGTCAATGATACCTAGCCATGACTGTTCAATCAGATACAAGTTGTACCCTTTTTTGAAATTATGCTTTGTCCGGATCGAAATCATATTCATTGAGACATCTGTCATAATACTCGTCTATATCAATACCATCTTTTAAAGAGTCCTTAAGAATCACATCGAGTTTGACACTGTCATCCAGATGATGTCCCTGCAATGCCATCAATTCATCGGCTTCCTCCAATGTTGCCTCTATACCAATACAAAATTTTGCCAGCACTCTTCTTGTAACATTTCTGTCTCCGCTTCCGATTATTTTTTTGATCGTGTTCTGATTGATGCAGCACTTTTGCCAAACAACATCGTACTTATTATCAAGTCTTTGTTTGAAGTACTCTTTCATTTTCAGCCTGAGCTTGACCTGTTTCATATCATCTGACAGCGGCAGATCACCCCTGGAAAGTCTGCCCGCTGTTTTTCCGTGTTCGCGGTCAATAGATGGCTCCCACGTTTCAGATGTAATAGTCATTTTATTTATTTCTTCTTTTGTAATCATATCGTTACCTCGCCGCTTTGTTGAAATACAAATGTGCTGCTTCGGATAAGGTTTACTTATCATCATTTCTTATATGCCTAATAATCTATTATACATTTCGAATGGCGCAGTTAATCAATAATACTGTTCCGATAGCGCTTACTGGGCTTTGCACCCTTGCCTTCGGCAAGTCTGCCGGTCTGCGCCGCCTCCCTAAGGCGGCTTGACCCGCTCGCTATTCGAGGCTTCTCCGGAGCCCCTCACTTTACGCCCGTGCCCTACGGGTTCGAGCCCAACGACTTCCTTAGAATGAAATAGAGATGGCTTTTAATATCTCTCTTGTTACACGTTCAGGCTGCTAACTGCTCTGACTTCGCTACCCGCTCGTCAGTCGCAGGCATCCCTAGCGAAAAATCCGCCTAACGACATCTGCGTCGTCGGGCGGATTGTTTTGGTGGAGCATAGCAGTCGGCTGCCACGCAGCAAAGCTGCTGCAGCCTTTGCATGGGACCTGCCATCA
>CADCPU010000377.1 GCA_902803365.1 Oscillospiraceae bacterium | reverse complement strand
GCCCTTCATCTCATCGCTCAAGAAGAAGGAAGCGCCGACCTGCTCGCCTGTGATATTGAAGTTGGCAAGTTCTGCTGCCCAGTACTTGCGGCCCTCTTCGTCGTATGCTCTGCCCATTGCAGTCGTATACATACGCTCAACGAAGCCGTATGTGAGATCAGTAGGCTTGATCGTCGTCGAAGGCTTAACGTCTCCGCCGGATCTGATGCCGTAGGAAGCGCATGTGTTTGCCCACTCCTGAGAGAAGATAAAGCCGTTTGCAACTGCAGTTCTGTCCATGGCTCCGGATGAGAGCTGGCCGAGCCAGTAATTCATTCCGTCAGTATCAGCTTCACGTCCGAAGAATGTCTGGTAGAGGATCTTAATGAATTCCTGGTCGTTCGTCTTTCTGTTTATGAACTCTTCACTGAAGATAAAGCCCTGTGCTACTTCTGCGCCCGTGCGATTGAAGTTATAGAGCTCGTCACTCCAGTACTTAACACCGCTTTCGTCAGGCTCACGGTTGAGGACATATGTGTAGATCCTCTCCGCAAATGCTATGATCTGAGCCTTCGGGTCTGCGGAATCAGTGTAGTGGAATCTCCAGTTGCCATAATAATGGAACTCAGGATATGTCTTGTTGAAGTCTGCTTCCGTACCGTTGAAATACATATCGATGGTTCCGACATTATCAGCACAGTCAATGTTCCATCCGTGCTTTGAAGACGGGAGATAGATCGCAATATCGCCGGAATAATCAGGGTACCACTCGACATAACCACTAAATCCTTCAGCCAGCGTAAGACTCGGTGTATTCCATGTATGAAGACTTGCGTAAGTTACGTATGGAGGAATTGTCAGACCCTCCGGTGCCCTCAAGCCGTCAGCAAAAAGATAACTGAGCTTCGTAAACTTACTGATGAAATCTGAAGTAATGCTCCAATCAGCCTTGTTTTCACCATAGATCTCAAGAGATACGATATTATCGATTCCCTTGGTGATATTGAGCTTAGATCCATTCTCGTCAAAATCCATATCCCAGTTCAATACGAGTCCGGACTGCTTGTTGACTTCCACCTCAGCATTAGGGAAATATGTAGGACTGAAGAAGCACGAACCGTCAATGACGATCTTCTTGACATTCTCATAAGGCATAAAGCCGAAGTCACCGGTAATCTTTCCTTTCTCATCACGCTCTCCGATATGTCCCCACTGAATAAAGTGATCATAACCCATATCCGTGATCATATAGAATATGTCATCATCAGCATATTCATAATCAGAAGTGATCCTGATCTCGGTAACCTTGTCCATTACGTTATCAACATAGTAATCGAGCGGATCCTCATCTTCATCAGGGACCTCATATTTCTTAGTCAACTGAGTGCCCAATTCATACTCAAGAACACCATTACTTAAAAGTTCCCAGTGCTCGGTCATATTGAATCCCACTGTTATATTCTTGTCATCGTCTTGCCCGGTATAAATACCCCAGCCGCTCTGAACAACATCAGCGGAAACCTGTTCGAACCAGAAAGTCGGGATGACCGATGCTGCCATAACTGCCGACAGCACAACTGCGATAGGTTTATAGACTTTCATAACAACCCTCCAAAAATCTAATATCGGCATATGCCGTACATGTATGATTTTAGAACGATTGTGCTAAAAAATCTTTGTGCTTTGTCGGAGTTTACAGATCGTTCACATCATCAGAGGTCGACGATCTTATAGCAGAAATATGATCCCGGAACGATGTTGTCATCATCGTAATAGAGCAGGCCCAGCTTGCTGTAGCGGAATACCTTGTTGTAGTCATCCTTGATGAGTTCGTCATACGCTTTCTTATACGAATCGAAGTCAGCACCGCCGATCGCGAATGTCATATGGAACATATAATCGTTATCGTGTTCCGCAGGGCACGGACCAAACAATTTCACGAGTCCCTCGTTGAGTTTTTTCTGTGCATCCAGAAGCTCCGGTGATGACTTCGCCTGCATCATCATGACACCTGAAGACTGACCTCCGAGGACCTGCGACGGGAATGCTTCTATTCCCACGAATTCAATGTCGAACGGCTTCAATTCCTTGGCAAAGGAATCGAAAAAACTCTCCATCTCATCGAGGTCAGGGATCGAAAAAGGCTGCTTCAGCGACACATGCTGCGGAAGCCTTGCCATCTCAAATCCCATACCTCCCAGACGGTGTGCCTTGAGCATGAGCTTGCGGCCGAAGTTCTCAGCCTCGTTATCTGCTATCAATACTATCGTTGCTTTCATATTCTTATACCTCTCTTTCCATATATCCGCATGTAAACGGGAAGAAATCATACTTGATCGAATCAGTGTGGATAAAGCCCAATGATTCATACCATTTTCTTAAGACCTTATTCTCTTCGACGATGCCGATCTTGATCTTGGTCGCGCCCTTTTCTCGTGCCTTTTCAAAACAGTCTTGGACCAGTTTCTCTCCTATGCCCCTGTGTCTGAATTCCGGAAGCACCGAGAGATTGTTGAGCTCGATCTCAGAATCATTCAGCACCGCCAGCGAATAGTAGCCGACGATCCTGCCGTCTGTCTCAAAGACATACATCGGTCTCTTCTCAACAAGGAACTGATGCCTGAGACGGTCGTCATCAGTTGCAAAGGCCGTGAAACGCGGAGCGTTTTCGCTCGTAAATCCCAATTCGTCAGCTACAGTCTTAAAGGCTGCTCGTATCACGCTCACGCATTCGGATATATCTTCATTTTTCATTTCCCGTATCTCTTCCATCTTTGTAAAACCCCTTAGTCTTTCCTTCTTAATACCCAGATCAGATTCGCATCAAAGTTGCGTGCGGATTCTATGTTGTTTATGTCTTCCTTATCACCGTTATAACCGCGGTAGATATCGATGATCTCAAAGCCGCAAAGCTCAGCGAGAAGATAGACTTCGGATCTGTACGTCTGCCTCATGAGGAGCGGTCTTATGCGCTCGCCGATGATCTCATCATTCTCATTATATTCCACAAATTTCCAATTGCCCGACATCTGCTGGGAATAAGGATCGTATGAGATCGCATTATAGATCTTTTCCTTGTTGCCGTTACGATTTACATACTCGCAGTCGAACCTGTAATCTTCAGGCTTCGTATTCATCTGCTCAGCCTGTATCTGCGGCCAGGGATCGAACGTATTGAATGACAGGATGCCGCCCGGAAGGAGCTGCTCTCTGATGTTGCGAAGTGCAGCGATCTGAGACTTCTGGTCAGGCAGATGCATGAATCCGCTTCGCGCGATCAATGCGAGTGAATACTTGCGGTCCGAACTGAAGCAGACCATGTCCGACGGATAGATCTTTAGATCAAGTCCCATCTTTTTTGCCTTTGAAGAAGCGACGTTACACATCTCCTCCGATATGTCGGAACCGTCGATATCGATGCCGCGCTCTGCAAGATAGAGGAGCACCGCTCCCGTGCCGCATGCGATATCCACGACTCCGCGGTCGCCGTACTTTTGTGCGAGCTTCAGATAGAATTCCTGAAAGTTCTCGTGCTTGTCCATCACACGGTACATCGACTGAAGATAGAGGTCGTAGTTTTCCGCAACGTCTTTGTAATCATGTAGATCCATTTTCTTTTCCTCCTTTTCCGCTTCTGATCCCGAAAAAAAAACCGCTTATCCGGAATAAGATAAGCGGTCATTAATGAGCTTATAAACTGAAGTTCAATCTTATCTGCAATCCGTTTCAACACAATACAAATCCACCGAGCGTAGTGAGCTTGGCTGTCGTTGTAGTCTGTGTTGTGCGAGTTGCAAAACTAAACACGATATGAACTCCTTTCATGATGTTATGGTCGAGTGTACTACTCAATATCAGACATGTCAACAGCGATCTTTGAAGACTCCATACAGACCAAAAGGCCCTCCCACATGATCAAAGGGAGGGCCTTAAGGCGTCGCGAATATTCACTTAGAGTATCTGTTCCATGCATGTCTTCTGGGGCTTAAGTCCCATTGCTTCGTAAAACTTCTGAGCACCCGGGTTGCACTCCCAGACATTCAGCGTAATGTTGTAAAATCCGTTCTCTTTTGCATAGCCGAGAACATATTCGTAGAGCTGTCTTCCGACGCCCTTACCGCGCATCTTCTCATCTACGCAGATATCGTCGATATAAAGTGTCCTGACATCTGTAAGGACCCTGTCGCCCACCACCTGCTTTGCGATACAGAAAGCATGGCCCGCGACGATCCCGTCCTCCTCGCAGACGAATACGGGAGTCGTATCATCCGCTATTATCTTCTCAAGTTCTGCGGCATCATACTTGGTGGTCGGTCCCTTAAAAAGATCGGGGCGCCCGTTATGATGTACCATATCGACCTGGACGAGAAGTTCCAGGATCCTGCTGATGTCTTTTTGTGTTGCTCGTCTTACCATGTATTTATTATATCAATAATCGAAAAGAGAACAGTACCTTACGAAAAATTATCTGCAGATGATCAGGCAATGATCGTTCCTGCAAGGCTGGCAAGAATGATTATGGCGCCCGGAACGGCATACTTTCTCGGATGATGCCAGAGGTCGCTCTCGATCTTCCAGTTCTTAAGCGGGAAGAACATCTCTGCGCCTACGGAGAGAGCTGCGCTTACCAAGGCGAGGATAACGGCAAGGACGATGTGCCTTACACCTATGCCGCCTGCCGTGATATTCCAGCTTGTAAGATAGAAAGCATATGCGATACCCGTGCTCACAAAGAGAAATGCGCCGTAAGGAAGGAAAAATCTCTTACCTCCGTCAGGCAGGGTATCGATGCCTCTGCCAAGATCCGGATCACAGGATACAAGGATACAGAGCGGAGTATTAACGGTAGCGATACCGAAGCCGATATACAAGATGACCTTACCAAGATCTCCGCCTGCTCCGCTGAGCTTGAAAAAGACAGGGATAAAGGCTGCAAGAGCCCATGTAAGGATCGTATTAAAGATGTAATTCTTGTGCGATGTCATATATCTCATGAAATACGTAAAGACAAGGCAGTGACTTCTGCTCTTGACCGATGCGCTGCGTGCTTCGTTATCGCACAGAGCATCGTAGATATCATAGCCGTCTGCACGCGTCAAAAAGATAAGAATTACAATGACCTCTGCCACAAATACCGCAGACATGATGCCGGGATGTACTCCGCCGAAGAGGAATATGCACGCAGCAGTTGCACCTGCGCAGATGACTGTTACGATCCCGGATCTCTTGAACGCGAAAAAGCATGATACAAGAGCCATACCGCAGCATGCGGCAAAAAACGCACTGATGATCTCGAGCACACTGAATCTTGCGACTGCAAATACCAATGCCCACAAAAGGCCGACTTTGATCACGAGAGTATAAAGTGCAAGAGATACTGTGTATGCACTGACGAGATCACGGTTTTCGAACGGCATCATAACGAGATTCCTGATATAAGCCGACGTATCCGAAGAAGTGAGTGCCTGCCACATCATCGTACCTGCTACGACAGCTGACATAAGGCAGAGGATCTTCGGCGAGATATTGAGAGTGTACTCCATTGATGAGAGTCCCAAATAGACGATCACACACAAGAACAGGTTCTTAAGGAGTCTTTCGTATCTGACCCCGAAAAGTTTCTTGCCGAAAACATTAAACAACATCGTCATAGTTAAGTGCCTCTCGAATTGAATTTGCATTTATCTGATCACCTTCGTACTGCTTGGTGATATGGCCTTCCTCAAGAACCAGCACACGGTCTGAAGTAAGAGTGATGCTCTCCAGGATGTGTGATGAAAAAAGGAGCGTACCGTATTTCTTGTAGCCTGCGATAAGGCTGTAGAGATATTCGGTACTCTGGAAGTCGAGACCGTTGACCGGCTCATCCAGGAACAGAAGTTCAGGCCTCAGCGCGAATCCCGCGATAAGGAATGCTTTCTTCTGATTACCGGTGGACAGGTCTTTAAGGAGCATGTCCGTATATCCTTCAAAGTGGAAACCTGCGATAAGTTCTTCAACATCGTGAAGTTGTTTTTGGTACGCGCCGCTAACGTATTTAAGATACTCATTGAATGTGAAATAACCGAATGAGCTGTCTTCAGCGAAGACCACATATCTCATGCTCTTAAATCCGTTATCCCTGAATCCGATGTCCTCGCCATTGAATGTCTTCTCTGAGATCTCATATCCCTTGAGAAGGCCTGTAATGACCTTAAGAAAAGTGGTCTTTCCGGCTCCGTTAAGACCGATCATTCCGACGACTTCTTTCTCATTCAATTCAAGCGAGAGATCCTTAAGGATCTTTTTGCCGGGATCATACCAGGCGGTCAAACCCTTGATGTTCAGCAGTTTCTCAGACATGTTCCTTTTGACTCCTTATTTTGTTGCTTTCTTGTTCTTCTTGATCATCATGAGAGCAGATCCGCCAAAAGCGATGCCCATGATAAGACCTAAGATAAAGCTCTGTGTATTGCCCTTTGTAAGTGAAACGATCGCAGCAGCGATCCAAACCAAAGCCATGATAGTTCTGATAATGATGTGACGCATAATATATATCCTCCGTTTCTTCGGAACTTTATTTCCTTTGTTCCTTGTGATGTCATCATAGAACAAAACAAAGCTCCGTGCGGAAATGTCCGCGAACGGTCATCTTTTGTCCGCGAATTGGAAGATAATGTCCGTCATTCAGGCTTAATACCCTCAAAAGACAGCGTCACGACGGTCGTAAACAGCGCATCAGTACAGCTGCTTTGTACCATTCCGTCATATTTTTCTGCAGCAGCGCCCGCACTCTTGATCCCCCAGCCGTGAAGACCTCCGTCGGTCTTGCTTGTCTTATAATCTCCGTCGATAACGACTGGTCTGTTCGCATAAGTGTTTTCGACTTTTACGACGAGCATCTGCTGTATCCTTCTTATGGCAAGACGGACCCTGCGCCCGGAAGGATCTTCGATCTTTGATGCTGCTTCGATCGCATTATCAAGGAGATTTCCGAGGATCGCGCAAAGATCGCTGCTCTTTATATTTATGTTGCGGGGGAACTCCGCATTGACGTCAAATGCGATCTGTTTTTCGCCCGCGAGAGACTTCTTGCTTCCGATCAGATAATCAATCGTCTCATCGCCCGTCCAGACTTCCAAACTGTAAGAACTTCCGCCGCCTGTCAGATCATCGAGATACTTGAGCGCCTCTTCGTTCTTATCCTTCGTGAGGTAATTTCTGATCACGCCGCAGTGGTTCCTGAAGTCATGGAAAAGCTTGGCATTGCTCTCATACGTATTGCTCAGCGCGCGATATTCACGCTCGAGCATCATGGCTTCTTCGGACTTCATCCTCGCGAGTTCCTTCTCCGCCTCATACTGCCTGCTCATCTGTATCATGAGAACTGCGACCATAAGTCCGAGTGCATAATACATCCATGTAAAGAGGTCTTCCTTGTTGAGAAGATCAGAGTCATAAGTGATCAGGAAGTTTACGGCAAACAACGCTGCGAGCGCTATGAATGTTCCCACCCTGATCAGAGCACGGGCGGTCATATCTTTACTGCGCCAGAGCACGATGCACAGGATCAGGACAACGCCTCCGACTGCAAGACTTACAAGAGAACCCCGTAATGTCAGATCATCAAGGAAAGCCTTGTCTTTCAGCGCGATAGTCATCCCTGCCGACGCCAGGAGCGTCAGAAGATGGACACCCATCTTATAGAAACATGCCGTAAAAAGGCTCATGCGTTTATCCGCACCCATCCTGTATATTCCGCATGCCCATATGCACACGACTTCGATACCGGCAAGGATCAGTCCGCGATGATCTCCGGCATCACAGAAATATATGCCGCAGGAAGCAGCGGAGCAAATTGCACCGATCAAAAGCGACAGAAGATCATGCTTCCCCTTCGCGAAAAAACGGAAGCATAAGATCAGGCCTCCCGATATATGAAAGAGCACGGCCAATGTATTGATCAGGATCATCATATGTGAGCCCCCCAATACGAATTGATCTTGGTCTTTACATCCTGAAGATGAGATCTGCTTATCGGAAGACGGTCGCCGCTCTTCATAACGGCCTCACCGTCCTTGACCTGCATGACGTGGATGATGTTTACGATGCAGCCGCGATCGGTAAAGATGAACTCCTCACTTCCAAGCTCATCTAAGACCTGCTGAAGGCTCTTTCTGACCTTGGTACTGCCGTCGCCCGTAAATATCTCGGAATTCTTGCCGTCACGCGTGATATATATGATGTCCTTATACCGGATCTTCTCAAGCCTGGTACTGTTTGAGATCGTATAGACCTTGCCTCCCTCGAGTGACAGCAATCGGATGGCATCCGTAACTGCCGCGGGAAGCTTGACCGCACGGTTATCCTTCGGAACATATCTGAAGATCGACAGTTCAAATGCATCGATCGCAAATTCTATATGTGAAGTAATGAATATGATCTTAACGTTAGGAAGATATGGTTTGAGCGATCCGGCGATCTCCATTCCGCTATGTCCCGGCATCTCTATATCGAGCAGGATCAGATCGTAATGTATGTTATCTTCCGTAACATCGCACAGGAGGTTATCCGAGACAGTATAGGTCTCGATCTCGCCCATCTCGCCGCACTGTCTGAGGCACTCTTCCACCACGCCCTTGTGTTCTTCAACAAGTTCTCTCTCATCATCGCAGATTGCAATACGTAACATAATTATCTCCCGTTTATTGAATAAACGTATTGATTATATCACTCGCTATACAATTCGCGTAAATATATCACAGCTTAAGATCGTTCAACCAGAGAGCAACGGTCGCGTCACTCGGCATACGCCAGTCACCGCGCGGCGAAAGTGTAACGGAACCGACCTTAGGACCGTCAGGAAGACAGCTTCGCTTGAACTGCTGAGTAAAGAATCGCTTAAAGAAATTCTTCGCGGCATCGAATATCTTCTCGGGTGCAAGCTCAGGGTATGCACGCATCGCATAGGCAGCCGTCCTCGAAGGCTCGAATCCGTAACGGAGAGTATAGAAAAGGAACAGGTCGTTTAAGTCATAACGACCTATGAGATCTTCCGTGATCTGCGCGATCTGATCGTTCTTCGTCGGAGTAAGTTCAGGCGTGATCGGCGTATCGCAGATCGACAGCAGGACTTCCTTAAGTTCGTCGTTACCGCAGAATTCCGCATAGGAACTGCAGATAAATCTGACGAGTGTTTTTGGGACTGAACTGTTGACCGCATACATCGACATATGATCGCCGTTATACGTGCACCAGCCGAGAGCGAGCTCGGACAAGTCACCAGTACCGACTACGAGTCCGCCGCGCATATTGGCGGCATCCATGAGTATATATGTACGCATCCTGGCTTGGGCATTCTCGTAAGTAACATCGCCCGGACCCCGGTAGGTAAGTTCGTGCCCAAGCTGTGTGAGATGAAGAGCAACGCCTTCACCGATCGGGACCTCGTACGATTCGTCTGCAAGAAGCGACATGAGCTTACCTGCATTTCCCAAAGTAAGATCAGATGTATTGCCTTTGTTCGGCATCGTATATGCGATGATCCTGATATCCGGAATGAGCTTTCTAGCCTCTGCGCAAACAAGGATCGCGAGTGTCGAATCAAGTCCTCCCGATATACCGATAACAAGATTCCTGATGCCTGTCGCACGTACTCTCGTCGCAAGGCCGTTAGCCTGGATCTGAAGTATCTGACGACATCTCTCATCCCTCAGGCTGTTATCCGTCGGAACGAACGGATCTCTTAATACGCGGTAGTCAAAACGCTTGAGGATATCAGCCATCTCCCTGATCGAAGGTTCGTCAGATCCGGCAGGTCTTATGTTGACACTAACGCGGCGATAGTTGCTTCCGTTCTCAAATGTATTCTGCCTTATCCTGTCATGCATTATCACCGCAAGATCAACGAGCGCAGTCTCAACATGCGGATACTGCGGGAATATCGATTCACTTAACAGGCTTCCGTTCTGAGCAATGATCGAATGGCCCGAAAAAACGAGATCCGTACTGCTCTCCATCGCGCCTGATGAAACGTATACGTACGCGCAATAACAGGAACCGCTCTGCTGTCTTACGAGCGAAGTCCTGTACTCACGCTTGCCTATGAGCTCATCAGAAGCCGAGAGGTTAACGATTATGTTCGCACCTGCAAGAGCAGCATGTGTGCTCGGCTTATCGGGGACCCAGAGATCCTCGCAGATCTCAACGCCCAATACGGCACCCGATCTTTCATCTTCAAGGAGGATATCCGTACCGACCGGGACTTCCTGTCCGTCGATCGTAACAGTCCTTCCGTTGAGGTCTCTTCCCGATGCGAACCAACGGCACTCATAGAACTCCGAATAAGTCGGAATGAAAGTCTTTGGTATCAGCGCCTTGATCTTGCCATCCGACAAAACAGCTGCGCAGTTATAGAGATTATTTTCAACGACAAACGGAACTCCGACAACGGCTGTCACACGTTTTCCCGTTGTTGCGTCTGCGATCTTAACAAGTGCGTCAATCGACTTATTAAGCAACAGGTTGCT
>CADCPU010000376.1 GCA_902803365.1 Oscillospiraceae bacterium | reverse complement strand
TCAGAGGCTTGCGATTACAGTACAAAAATGCGATTTGGATGATCTGTACTGTAATTTTGCCTTCTTGGACTCGAAAAGCGCATACTCGAAACGTTTTTTCTGAGAATCGTACTGTAAAGCCCGCAACCCGTAGTATGGATAAAACTACATATTATATGTAATTTGCAAAACTGACTATTAAAGTTAGATCTGAACATACGAGATAACAAAGCCCGCTTAGATACAAAAAACAGATCACGGATAAAGGCGTCAAGGCTGCCGAAGGCACCGCGATGCGGCTTTCGGCATTGACGCCTGATCCGTAATCTGTAAAAGGCAATCAAGCGGGCTTTGTATATCTTTCCGCCCTTAACTGCGGCGCTTAAAATCCACCCTTACCAGGCACTTACCGTTCGGGAGCGGCTCTTTTTCGCTAAGGATATGAGAATATCCGACGCCGGTCATGGCAGCGATAAGCGAAGCTTCGTCCATCTGATGATGCACTTCGTCAAGGCCGTCGAACTCGTGAAGATATGGAGAGTCAGAGACCCACTGACGGCTGTCGAGGTTGATCTGGATGACGCACGAGACGTACTCGGCCGAAGTCTGAAGAACGGCCGCGGTGAACGCGTCGTAACCGACATATTCGATAAACAGATCCGCAATGACGAGCTGCGCAGACGGAAGCTTGTCCGCTTCGTTGATGATGTCCGCCTTGACGCATTCGAGCGTGCCTTCAAGGTCCTTGTAGCGCGTCTTTACAGCATCGAGATAATCGCTGTTGATGTCGACGCCGTACACCTTGCCGTACTTGTCCAAACTGATGTGCTCGAGACCGTTTCCGCCTGCGACACCGAGGATCATGGCGGAGGTCACGGGGTAGGACTGAAGCTGCCTTTTCATCAGCAGATTCAGTGTCTGGAGCTGCTTGACGGAATCAAGGCTCATGTGCTTTTCGTATGAATCAAGACTTATTTCTTCCCACGGATTACTCATAGTGTTACCTCAATCAATAAGAGTTTTTTTGACGGACAGGTCAAGGATGAAGGTCGTGCCCTCACCTACACGGCTTTCGGCGCGGATCGGTATGTTAAGCTTGTCGGCTGCGCTCTTGCAGAGGTAGAGACCGATGCCGCTGGAATTGACCGAGAGGCGTCCGTTCTTGCCTGTGTAGCCTTTCTCGAAAATACGCGGCAGATCAGCTTCGGAGATGCCTACGCCGTTATCGGAGATGCGGAGTTCCTTTGTCTCAGTCGAGAAAGTGATGCTGATCTGACCTTCAGGTGCGTACTTTATCGCATTGGACAGGATCTGCTCTATTATCACCGCGAACCACTTCTTGTCGGTCACGATATTGCCCGTGATCTCGCCCATCGAGAACTTGACCTTGGCTACGATGAACTGCGAAGCGTATTTGCGCACAGACTCGCGGACAAGCTCCTCAATTGAATACTCGCCAACGACGATATCGTTGACTGCAGAAGAACCGAGGCGGACATACTGCAGGACCATATCGACGTAGCGTTCGATGCGGAAGAGCTCGGACAGGAGAGCGCGGGACTCGGCAGTATCCTTGTCCTGAAGTTCCAGGCGCATGACGGCGATCGGGGTCTTTATCTGGTGGACCCAGGCCGTATAGTAGTCGACCATGTCGCGGCGCTCGGAATCGAAAACACCGTCGGCTTTCTTAAGCTGATCAGCCAGCGTGGATATCATGGAGATATAGTCGGAATCGCGAAGATCCGGCTTATCGATATTTTTCTGAAGTTCCCTGCCCCAAACATAATCCGGGCCGTTCATGATATGGTAGCGCTTGTTGGCTGCTGAGAATTCACGGATCAGAAAGATCGCGAATATGATGAGAAGGATCACACCCTTAAGAATAAGGCAGTAAAAGAAAGGCTCCATTATAAGATCATAGAGCCAGAAGACAGCAAGATCCACGGCAGACAAGCTGATTATCGCTGCTGCCGCGGGAAATGCTTTGCGTATCGCACTTATGATTATCTTTGAATTTCGGCTCATGAGACGATGTACCCGCTTCCGGGTTTGGTTACGATCACGCCCTTAAGGCCGTTGTCGTCGAGTTTTTTACGAAGGCGCGCAACGTTAACGGAGAGCGTGTTCTCTTCAACGTAGCAGTCGTCCTGCCAAAGCTCGGTCATGAGCTTGTCGCGGCTTACGATCTTGCCGCGGTTCTCGAGCAGAGTCCTTAAGATGCGGAACTCATTTTTCGTAAGCTCAATGAGTGAACCGTTATATGAGATCGAGCCATCGTTCATGTTGAGCATCGCGCCTGAAAACTCCAGCGTCGGAACGTTGTTGCCGATCTCGTATGTGCGTCTCAATGTCGCCTGGATCTTGGCGGTAAGGACCATGGGGTCGACAGGCTTTGAGATAAAGTCGTCGCCTCCCATGTTCATCGCCATTACTATGTTCATGTTGTCGGATGCCGATGAGATGAAGATGATCGGAACGGTCGAGACGCGTCTGATCTCTTCGCACCAGTGGTATCCGTTGTACTGTGGGAGCATGATGTCCAGAAGTACCAGCAGAGGGTTGCATTCTGAGAACTCCGGCATGATGTTCCTGAAGTCCTTGACCACCGTTACTGAGTTGCCCCAGTTTTCGATCTGCTTTTTCATTGCTGACGCGAGCGGCGCATCATCCTCAACCAATAAAACCCTGTACATTACCTTCTCCAAATGATTATTTGACTATATTATAATACGTTTTCGATGTTCCCGAATAGATCAAAGCATATAAGATCGCGAAAACGATAAATACGATGACCGTACAGAGTATACAGTGTAACGTATCAGGCATCAAAAGCAAGTTCAGGAGCTTTAAAAGGATCGGGAAAGCAAACACCACATGTACGCCCGCTACGATCAAAGGCAGGAAGAACACCATGATGATCTGGCTCTTGATCGTGTGCTTTACTTCCTTTTGGCTCATGCCGACCTTCTCCATGATCTTGAATCTCTCGCGGTCTTCAAAGCCTTCTGAGATCTGCTTGTAGTAGATGATGAGTCCTGTCGCGAAGATGAATACGATACCGAGGATGATACCCAGGAAAAAGAACGATCCGTAAAGTGTATAGAGCTCGCTCCTTATCTCTTCAACATCATCGATTAAATAATTGATATATCCCGCACCCTCTTCCACAAGCTCGTACTTCTCGAGTTGCTCGCAGAACTCTTCTTTATACTCAGCGGCCTTCTCTTTGTATTCTCCCTCATCAGTAAACATAATGCCCAACTTGCATTCGAATTCGGAACAATTGTTTCCGTATTCTTCCTTCTGCATCTCATACCATTCATCGATCAATTCATCCTCTGCTACGATACCGTAAACGGAAGTGAAATTCTGAAGTTCACTTTGTATCGGGAATGCATCATATCTCTCCTCAGTCTCGCATTCGATACCGTTGATCGTTATCTTTTCCGGCATTTTATCAAGATTTGCCGTAAGCGGGACGCATATGATCTTATGTCCGCTCAAATCGACCTTCTGACCCGTAAGGTGTTCATATTCGGTTTTGCGAACAAATGTAAAATCGGTACAATCGCCCAGATCATAATCATCAGGTTGTTCGAACGTATAAACCGTTCCGGACTGACGAGCTGCAATATCGATATATTCTATGTATTCGATCGAATCTATCTCAAGACCGACCTTCTCAGCTGTGTCATAAGCTGCTTTCTGCGCATCATCTTTCGTAAAGTGATCCACACCCAATCTGTTTATCGAGAGCGTAACGTGGTGCGGATAGAACTTTTTAATAGTTTTATCCGCTCCAGTGTACAGACTGACCGTTGTGGAGATCATTACGAGTATGCATGTTGCCAGGATCGCGATGGACGCAAGCCCGACCGCATTCTGCTTCATCCTGTATATGAGGCCCGATACTGAAGGCATATGAAGCTTATTATAGTAAAACTTCTCGTTTCTCTTAAGGATATTCAATACAAAGATCGAACCCGAGACGAAGAGACAATATGTTCCAAGGACAACGAGGAGCACTGCCAGGAAAAAGAGATATATAGCCGCCAAAGGTGTCTCAATGCTAAGAGAGATCGTGTAGCCTGCACCCAGTGTAAGTGTGCCGATAACGAGGAGCACCCAGCGGATCTTCGGTTCCTTCTCGCCCTTGTGTCCGCTGTTCATAAGCTCGATCGGACGAAGCCTTGCGATACTGATACGGTTGATGATATATGCAACTACATCGATCGCAAAGAACAGGAGCATCGGCGGAATGACAGATATGGGCTTTATATAGTAGAAGCCCGTAACGTTGACCGCCTCTATATTCAGGATCTTACAGACTATGAGCGCACAGACCTTGTAAAAGAGTATGCCAAAGGCAGCACCGCCTGCTATCGAGACAAGGCTGCAGATAAGGCTCTCGTGAAAGAGCACTTTACCTACGTGACGTTTCTCCATTCCGAGGCAGTGATATAGACCGAACTCCGGCTTACGTTGCTTCATCAGAAATGAATTGCTGTAGATCATGAGGATCGTCGACAGAATAGTAACGAGTATTGTTCCAAGACCCATTATGATCGATATGTATTCACCGCCGAATCCGCCCGTGATCTGCTTGTCTATCGTCAGGGTGAACATGATATAAAGACATCCGAGAAGACCGACTTCAGTCAGGATCCTGGGCACGAAAAACCTGTAGTTCTTCCTGATATTGCTCTTCGCGAGCTTGCTGTAGATGTTGCTGTTCATCAATGCTCACCGCCTTTTCGAAGCATGGTAAGCGTATCCGAGATCTTCTGATAGAGCTCCTCATCGCTCGACTCGCCTCTGTAGATCTGGTGATAGACGATACCGTCCTTGATGAACATGATCCTGTTCGCATGTGCCGCAGCAGATACCGAGTGAGTTACCATGAGTATCGTCTGGCCTGCCTTGTTGATGTGCCCGAAAACGCGCAGCAGATCATCCGAAGACTGCGAATCCAAAGCACCTGTCGGCTCATCCGCGAGGATGATCTTAGGATCCGTGATGAGCGCTCTTGCAACTGCGACTCTCTGCTTCTGGCCGCCCGAGATCTCGTAAGGATACTTCCTCAGGTACTCGGCGATACCGAGCGACTTGCAGATACTCTCGAGCTTATCCTTATAGTTCTTAACATCCTTACCGCTCAAAACGATCGGCAGAAGGATATTGTCCTTAACATTCAACGTATCGAGCAGGTTGAATTCCTGGAAAACGAATCCGAGATTCTCACGTCTGTAAGCCGCGAGCTTGTTGTCATTGAGCGTGCTCATATCCTGACCGTCGAGCACGACCTCGCCGTCCGTCGGCCTGTCGAGTGCCGCGAGGATATTCAGGAGCGTCGTCTTACCCGATCCGGACTCACCCATGATCGCGACGAACTCGCCCTGCTCAACATCAAAATTTACGTCCTTCAACGCGTGGACCTTATTACTGCCAAAACGCATCACATAAGTTTTCTTAACACTTTTTACATTCAAAATCGACATATCTGATTCCTCCGTTTCATTACACCCATATGATACTTTTGTCTTAATAATCGTAACATCGATTGAGGTGACATCGCGTGACATTATTGTAAGAAGTGCTGTTGTACTGTGTGCTTCACGGTTTTACTACCTAATGGAGGAAGTGTCGGGGCCGGACTTAGCTGACGGAGCCGATTGCAGTCCGCAAAACGATTTGCGCCTGTTTTGGACTGCAATTTATGGTGGTCAATGCCTCCTGTTGCCTCAAGATTGCAGTCCGCGAAACGGTTTTCGATGGTTTTGGACTGCAAAATCCTCCTGTTAATGAGATTTCAGATCCTGAAATTGCAGTCCAAAAAACGTTTTTTTCTGAAATCGGACTGCAATGCTTTTCCGTGTATCGTTTCGCGCTGATCCTTAAACAGAAATAGCAAAACAAGACCCCTCAGCGAGCGGATCACTGAAGGGCTTGTCTCCTTTATAATTGTGTGTGTGTTATGAAATAAAGGCTGATTCAGTAAGGCAAGATCCTTGCCTCGATGCACTTGGCGGTAAACTCGGGACTTCTGGTGAAGCCGAATACCACGTCGGTGCGCGTCATTCCGGAAGACATTCCGTCGAGCCAGAACTGCAGTCCCTCCGCATCGCTATCGCGATCCATGAAGGTCAGATAGAGTCGCTCGAGGAACTGTTCGTTTGTAAGGCCGTAGCTTTCCATCTCATCGCTTAAGAAGAAGAAAGCTCCCACCTGCTCACCCGTCATCTCGAAGTTTGACAGGAGCGTTGCCCAATACTCACGTCCTTCGGCGTCGTATTCGCGGCGCATCGCAGTCGTGTACATGCGCTCAACGAATGCGTACGTAAGATCGGTCGGACTGATCTTGACCGTCGGCTTCAAGTCACCGCCTGAGCGGATGCCGTACGTAGCGCAGATATCAGCCCACTCCTGTGAGTAGACAAAGCCCGTGGCTACTGCCATTCGGTCCATCGTGCCGTTCTTAAGAGCGTCAGTCCAGAACTTAAATCCTTCTTCTTCAGGTGTGCGATCGAAAAAGGTCTTATAAAGTATAGTAACGAACTCGTCGTCCGTGGTTCCGCGTGATGTGAACTCATCGCTGAATATGAACTGAAGTCCTACTTCAGCGCCCGTCCTTCTGAACGAATAGAGCTCATCGGTCCAGAAAGCAGCGCCTTCAGGCTCAGGTTCACGGTTAAGTACATATGTATAGATGCGGTCGACAAATGCCGCGATGTCTTTCTTTGCTTCAACTTCCTGCGGAGTACCTGTTGCTTCAGGCGACTTGGTAGCATCCGGCTTGGCAGTTGCCGTCGCTGATGACGTCGGCTTGGCAGGCGCAGAAGTTGCAGTTGAAGAAGCTACCGTCGGAGTAGCCGAACCGGCGGATGGTGTAGTCGTTACAGCAGCGCTTGCGGAAGAAGTCGGCTTTGCGCCTGTTGTTGCAGTAGGGTTAGCAGTTGCCGCCGTTGTTGCAGTCGGAGCAGATGTCACGGAAGGAACTGCAGTAGGAGTAGCCGTAGGCGGCTTCACCGACTGCTCAAGTGTCCAGGATGAGATGCTGCCGTAATCCTTTGCCGCCCAGACCGAAGCAGTACTTTCCCTTACCGGTATCAACTTGGCTGTGATGTTCACGTCACCTGTTGCGCCTGAGATCTTGTAGACGATCCTGGTATATCCGGAGTTGTCCTTTTGGCCATCGACATGCGGTGCCTTATCCCAAGGTGCGGCGCTCTCGGTGTAGAGAGTTCCTGCCGCTGATGAAGCGAAGTCGAGCTTGACATAGACATCCTTTTTGTTTTTATCCTTGGCACTCAGGATCGCCGAATTGCCATCGATCCTGACGGACTGTTCGGTGTACATGATCCAGTAAAGATCCGATTTACCCTTAAGAGATACTTCGTCGCGAACGACGAGAGTCTGTCTGTTATCATCGAAAAGGAATCCTCTCTTATCGGAAGTTGCTTTGGAGCTTACGAGAGCGGATAAGTCGACGACGGCCTTGGCACCGCTGTCGGTTGTCCATGTCTGCAGCGTTGAATTCTTATTGAGCTCATAACCGAAGTCGTTCGGATTCGGATCGATGAGGAGCGTGTTGTGGCCGTCGGGACGGAGGCGGAAGATCTCCCACCTGTCGTCGTTGTCCTGAACGTCCATGTAGCCCGGAAGGCTGTAACTGTCCTTACCCATGTCACAGGCCCATCTTACGCCGAGGGCGTTAAAGACAAAACTGCCCTCGTCAAGATGCAGGAAATGCTGATCGGCTGTCGTGCCGGCTTTGACACCGACGAAGGTCTGACCCGCGTCAAAGTGATCTCTGAAAGTCGCCCAGGACGAGATTCCCTGAACGGTATGGTCGAGCGCGAAGTTCGCCTGCGCATCAGCTGCCTCCGGCTCGTACCAGCAGAGGACTTCAACGTTCTTCGTATAGTCGGTCGCAAAACGCTGCTTAACGAGTTCGTAGTCCTTGTTGCGGTAACCGTGAAGATCGTAGTGCTTATCAAAATAGAGGATGCCCGGACTCGACATCAGCGAGTCGTAAGTATCGCCGTAGCTGAACGAGCCTGCGTCTGATTCGAGCGCGTGGATGCCCTTGATCGGCTTGCCGCCTTCAAGGCCCGTGCAGGTATCAAGTCCGTAGAGCTTGCCGAGGGACGCTTCCATCGTCGAAAACATCATGGACAGATTCTCGATGGACAGCAGATAGTATTCGACTCCCTCGGTCGTAAGGCCGCTCGGTGCGAATTCATTGAGGAGGCGCTCGCTGCAGATGAAAGCATCGTGGCAGAGAGACGACGTTATGTTCGGGTACTTATCCATCAGCGCGAGAGACGCCATGACGATGCCCGAATTACAGATGGCATTGTGGTTGTGGACCGTGTATACGCCCATGACGACACCGTTGTCGCTGGTCTGGCTGCTGCTCGTGACGTTACTCGTGAATGAGTCGTTGGCCGGTCGAAAACAGTGCCACTTGATCGCATTCTCGAGCTTCTCACGCCGGGATGCGGTCCAGGCATCGTACATCCAGTCGTAAGCGATCGCGTAGCCCTGACAGAAAAAGCCGAAATCCAGGTCGTGCCAAGGGTTGATATCTGAAAAAGACATGACGCGCTCGAGCATCTTCATCGCTGCGTCGGCGCAATCCGCCTTGGTATATTTGTGGTCGCCGAATGTCTCGCCGTCTTTAAGGAGCATGTACATCATGCCGAGCGTCATCATGCGGTCCTTGAACTGGTCGGCCGCATTGCCCTTCCCGCCTATTCCGGGCATCCTTGTGAGGTAGCATTTGGTGTACTTGAAAAGGTTATTTTCGGTATCGTTCAAAAGACCGTAGCAGATGGAATCAGCTCGTGTCTTGAGCTTGGAATACCAGTACGACTTCGGTCCGTTATTTATCTGTTTTTTTAGTTCGCTCAAACCGTCGCGGTCGATCATGACGCGCGGATGCTGGTTCGCGGAAGGCGCAAAATCCGAGAGGATCGCCTGCGCAGAGGGACGAACATAATCATCTTTGTTGGGAAGATTCTTATATACCTTTGTATCGTGAACAGGCAGGCTGTCTGACGTGTCATTCTGATCGACCGCCAGAACGTTGCTGCTTATAAAAGATAAGATAAATACTATCAATAAAAGGACAGTGATCTTTTTCTTCATTACTTTAGCCCCCAAGATCGTTACGAACATAACGCTAAAATGAACCGCCGCTGATCATGACGGAACATATCGAATTTTATTAACTGAAGAAAAAACACAATTTCAGGTCGATCAGAACTCCAAACTCATCACTGCCCTGCAAAATGCGTGCCGGTCAGACCGTTTCCCGGTCTGACCACCAACACACCTGTATAAGTATGAAACACACCACTATATTGATCACGTCCGCCGTAAACCAATAGATCATACTTACTTCCTATTAGCAGGGCGATATTCATCAAACAACCTGTGAACTCATATTAACACTGTATACACATTTGTTCAATATCTCATTTACATTTTATTCATATTCTTATTTGACATTTGCCCCATACAACGCAGTTTCAGGCATTTCAAGGAAAATATTTATCTTCCAAATGTGAAAACGCAAGGCTCAGGAATACTAACATACATATCTGATTTGCTACATTTTTGTCACATTTCAGATTTTCAGGGGATGTGATCAGCCTTTATGGGATTTTTTTGCAGCCTTATCCTTATACATCGCTTCATCGGCACGCTTTATGACATCCGCGACCGCTGAATCGATATTGCGATCGTAAACAGACAGGCCGCAGGCAACGGATACATAATCCTCAGGAAGCGGCAGCGTGTCTGAATAAGGACTCATCTTCTCGTTTACAGCCTTAATACAGGCTTCGCGGTTCTCATAATCTTCGCCCTGGAGGACTGTTATGAACTCATCGCCTCCGATCCTGTAGACAGGACTTCTCTTAAACACATCACAGATCAAGTGGCAGGCTCTCTGAAGATACTCGTCGCCTGCTTCATGACCCTGGGAATCGTTGATCATCTTCAGGTTATTTACGTCGAACATGACAATGCCGAACTCGACATCCATATCAGCGTCGATCTGTTCCTGAAGCTCCTTCTCCTTCCCTTCATAAGCCATGCGGTTATTGACGTTCGTCAGCGGATCATGTCCCATCAGATCGAGAAGTCTCTTATTGATATGATCCATGGTGAGCGCCTGACGGAACTTCTGGAAAGCCAATACCATTCGCATGTAGTACGTAAGCAGGAAATGGTTCTCGACCTTTTCGATGCAATCACGGAAGATAAGATAACCGTAATTGGAATCCGCCTCGTGCAGCGGCAGGAAGACATACATATGATTCTCACCCTCAGGATCGTATCCCGGAACGAGGTCACGCGAATCGAATGAATCTTTTTTGTAAGGCACACCGTCTTCCATGGAATAGATGACTTCCATGTTGTTGCTGTAGCCTTCGGTGTTGAGGACCAAGCTGTTGTCATAGATCGACAGCCCGAACTCCGGTTCGAGGAGAACATGAAAAGAATCACCCTCGTAATCGTGGTTTTCCATCAGAAGGTTATATAACTTATCCTTGAGTTCGAGATAGCTTAAGCAGGACATTATCGCAAAGTCCATATTGTTGAGCTTGCGCTCGAAGTACGTGCTCATTGCACGCTTGGCAAATGCGTCGCGGCCCATCTTCCTTCTGAGCTTGTCGCTGTTCCTGAATTCATAACAGTCGCAGCTCTCGCCCGGAATAAACTTGCAGGCAACCATCTCATTGCATCCGCTCTCACCGTTCAAACACTTTCTCCAAAGCCTTATGGCAGCTGCTCCCATATCGCCAAAGCACTGATCGACTGATGCGATCGAAGGATCGAAGACCTTACCCATATCGATATAATCAAATCCGCTGACCTTTACATCTGCAGGTACCTCATATCCGTATCTGCCAAGCGACATACAAGTCTCCATCGCAAGGCCGTCATTGGCACAGATAAATATATCAGGAAGCTTCTCACCATTCGTACAGATCTCGTCTATACGTCTTGCTGCTCCAGCATTTTCCCAATTCGTATAGAAGACTTCCTTAAGATAGTCTTCGCAACCGTTTTCGCGCAGATAATCGCGAACCGCATTAAGTCTCAGCTCCGAATCGTGTGAATCCCTGGTACCTGCAAAGAACGTGATATTCTTCGCGCCGTGTTCCTTGACCATGTGCTCGCACAGATCCTTAACGGCATGATAGTTATCGGAACCTACAAAACTTACTCCCTCACGTCTTGTACCCTGCACGACAACGGGGATACCTGCCTCTTTACTCCTCTCTATTATCTGATCCACCCGGTCCTTATAATCGAGGGAGCTTCCGAAAATAACAACACCGTCAAAATCATGAAGATCAGGGAGATTAAAGATATTCAGCTCGCCCTGCCTTGCAGCGGGCGTATCAGAGTAAGTGGCATAACAAAGAAACAAAAAGATATCGGCTTTTTCCCCGCACAATTCCTGCCTCAT
>CADCPU010000375.1 GCA_902803365.1 Oscillospiraceae bacterium | reverse complement strand
TGCTTTATTGATCTTCCCGCACAGCGCCATCAGATCTTCAGTTGAAGACAGGTCCGTCTTAACCGCCCTGATCTTCTTTCCATAACGCTCAGCCAAAGCGCTAAGCTTACTCTCACTTCTTCCTACCGCCCAGATCTCATCGACCTCGCCGATCAGGCTTTTAACGAACTCCTCACCTATGTCACCTGTTGCACCCGTGATTATTGCTATCATATCCTACCTCCATGTTTCTATCCCTTGCTCCATCTTTTGAATGAAGATTTATTCATCCATAAAATAGCACGAGCACAGATACATGTCAACAACAATCCAAAAAATCTCCCCCAAATAACAAAGGCGACCTCCACTTAAGAAGGCCGCCTTCATGCATACACATATTATCTTGTAAGATACTTCTTTATCGCCGCCAGGTTCAGCAGCGCATCGTTATAGCCCAGCCAGTAGAGCTCACCGAGTTTCTCAACGTCGCTCTCCAGTCGCTTGACCGTAACCTTCTCGGACGGATACAAAACGAAGAACCGTCCTTCCCTTCCCAGCCTGTCGATCTCGTCGCACTGGCGGTTGTAATCGCGATTGCTGTTTCTAAAAGCACGCGAGAACTCCGGATAGTGCCTGTACGGATCGATCGGATACTTAAGAAGCTTATCTTCCTTCCTGAAGGAAGCCTCCCTCGTCCTGATTACCACGATGTTCTCGTAGCCCTGATCGAGCGCCCACTGATAGCCGATCTTACAGCTGCAGCCGCCGTCAAGACAAGGCGTGCCCTCGACGTCGACCATCGGAGAGATAAATGGCATCGCCGCGGACGCCTTCATCGCCTCATAGATATTCTCGCACTTGCCGTACTCGTAGTAACGCGGCTTGCCTGTATTGCAGTCGGTCGCAACGCAGACATAGCGCCTGTTGTTGGCAACAAGGTACTCCTCATCGATCGGCACCCTCTTCTTGCACTCATATATGCAAAAATCGAGATTAACGATGCTGCCCGACTTAAACAGAGCCTTCGCACCGATATACTCGGACTCCTTACGGTAGCCCAAGTTTATCCTTGCCGCCCTGCCGATCTGTCCGCAAGCATAGTTGATGCCGCCCAAAGCACCTGCACTGACACCGATCACGCACTCGAGATTAATGTCATTTTGCATGAGCGCATCCATCGCGCCCTGGCTGTAAAGTCCTCTGAAAGCGCCGCCCTCGAGCACGAGACAGCCGCGCGTTATATTTCCCGACGCATGCCCCGTAGGGAGCTGGTCGAGCATCGAATAAGTCTTCATAGATCTCCGTCTTTCCTCTAAAATTCCAAGGAACATTATATCATTGTTCCCGCTCTCGAAAAGACGCTACAAGTCTCTTAACCTGCGTACTCAGCAAATGAGATGTAGTGCGTATCGAGCAATACAGTCATCTGGAACTTGTCAACGATCTCATCTTCACTGATCTGATACTGGCTGCCCGGAGCGATATCAGCATTAACGAGCGTATCAACGCTGTCATCAGCATAGTAGTAGTACTTGCCGTCATCTGTCATGGAGATACCGAGAGCATCGATAAACTTCATCTGTGAGAGCTCGAGCTTGTAGTGATTTGTGATATAGAAGTCAGAACTCATATTGGCATCCTCAACGATCGTACCGTCATCGAGAACGTTCTTGAGGCTTTTGAACCAGGAATAGAAAAGTCTTACTACATCGCCGTTGTCGTCGATCGTGTAAGCGCAGCTCTGGAATCTTGTCGTAGCAGGCTCGATCTTACCGACGATAAGCTCATCTCTGCCGTCGCGGTCAAGGTCAACGAGTTCGAATCCGAAGTCCTTCATCATATCCTCATCTCCTGTCTCCTTGCAGATGTAGATAGCTGTATCCTTCTTATCGTTGTTTGCGTAGATATCGCAATTCTCGAACATTGCGCCCTCATCTCTTGCCTCGCCGTTCTTGATGGCATTGCAGTAGTCGTCGATCAATACTCTGTAAGGAGCAGGGATCGAATTATCAACTGAAGTGATAGCGCTTGACTCAGCAGCATCAGTAGCCTCAGTAGCTGCGGATGTCTCTTCAGTTGTAGCCTCTGCCTCAGATGTCTCAGCAGAAGTCTCCTCGGAACTTTCTGCAGCTGTTGTCTCAGCAGAAGTCGTCTCTGAAGCTGAAGAAGCAGTTGTATCGGATGTAGAGGTTGTGCTGCAAGCTGTTATGCCTGCCATCAAACCTGCAAGTGTCAAAGCCAAAATCTTATTCGTAACCTTTTTCATAATAAACATACCTCGCTTATGATCGTTGGGTGTCACCCGTAATCATAAACGAGGCAGATTACAAAACTGTTGCACTTTTCCGAAAGGTAAATGAAAAATTAACGTTCGTACTTCTCCAACGCCAGCGACAGATTGGCGTAGATCTCTTCACGGATCTCCTGAGGCTCTGTTACCTCAACGTAGTTCGAATACTGCATAGCCCAATACTTTATGGCCTGCGGGCTGGCCATCACTGTGACCAGGAGCGAGCCGTAGCCGTCATTTGCTTCCTTTATATCGATATTCTTGCCGAGCCAGTCGACCAGCTGGCTTATCATACCCGGGTAGTTACTAACGATCATCGTGATCCTCTCAGGCTCATCGGCGTACAGGTACGGCCTCGATGCCGCGAGGAATCTCTGAAGCCTGCCGCCATCAAGTCCGGGCACCGTCTCGATCGGCTTTACGCGCTTCTTCAAGAGCTTGATGTTCGTCATGCGCTCGACCCTGTGAAAGGCCACGCTGTCAAACTCCTCCACATAACACATAAGGTAGTAACCCTGATTATGCGTGATGATCTTATAAGGGCTTGCCGTATAGCTTCCGCTCTTCTGAAGCTGCAGGTTCTCATCATAATTGTTGTAATCGTAAGAAATGGCAACTCCATTCTCGATCGCCTTGTAGATCACTTCGATATTCATAAAGAACTCGGAATTGTATTCGAAGTTTTCATCGTCTTCCATCGTTACTTTAGCCGGATCCGCATCAAAGTATTTATTCGAGAAGCTTGAGAGTTTTCCGATAAGTTCCTTCGTATATCTGGACTTCACGAACGGATTTCCGGTAACGTTGTCGATCAGGAAATGCAGTTCTCCGTCCTCAAAAGCTCTTCCTGCAAGATAATACCCCTTGCGAGGGATCTGGATGATATCGTATTCCGCCTCGAGCAGCAAACTGATATTTGTCGCGATCGCCTTACGCTCAAGCTGGATATTATAGATCTCATCGAGTTTTTCGATGATCGCCTGCTGAGTCATCGGGTGATCCGCATCCGTATATTTTGTCAGTATCTGAAGGATTCTGAGAAGGGCCATCTTTTTTGGTTCTTCAGGCATAACTCCACCTCCTGATTAACGTCCGTCTCTGCTTCCGCGTTCCCTGTGCCTGTACTCGCGCTTCACGATCGCCTGAAGTACAGGACCGTCACTTCTAACTTCGCAATACTCTAATTCATCCAATTTCCTGATCATTTCCTCGGCCTTCTCCGGGCTCACCCCGTAAAGCCTTGCCACCTTCATGGCACTTATGAAGCCCTTGAGCTTCAACATCTCAACGACATTCTTGAACAATTCCTCGTCGCTCAGCTCCTCAGGCACTCTCGCGCCCTCTTTGTAATTTTCCTTAAGATAAGCCGCAACTCTTATCATCTCTTCACGGCTCACCGTCGCATTGAGCATCCTCACGGTCCTTGAAGGCGTCGAAAACAGCATATCCCTGTTACCGACCAGCTTCTCCGCTCCCTCGATACCCGGGAACTTGAGGCTCTCCTCCTTCGTATCGACCCTGAACGCTATCCTGTTCTTAAATATCTCCGTCAGTACCTTAAGCCTTACCGACTCCAGGTCATGACAGCCCGCGATAACAATGATCCCGCTCTCCTTGCCCAGCATCGCGATCTCTCTTAAGATCTCCGCTTTATAATCCCTGCAAGCATCGATATCATCGATCACCCAAACAAGCTCCGGCATCGGCTTCTCGTCAAAGAACCCTCTCATTGCGTTATAGTCCGAGATGCTCCTGCACCCCGCTTCTTCAAAGAGTCCTCTTCGCCTGTCAAACTCCGCCTTGATATCCATATAGGCACTCGTGACATCATCCCCGCAAAGATGCGGAATATCCTTAAAGCACTCGAAAGAATCATTTCCCTCACCCGTCAGCCTGAACTCCAGGTCATCAGGTGAAACCGTGCAAAGAAGCGACATCACGATACTGTTAATGCAGTTCTGGACCGACTCAGCATCCTTGCCCGCGATCAGCAATCCCTCATCGATATTACAAGGTATCGAAAGCCTGTTCGCCGTCCTTCCAATCGATACGGACGAAGTCGAAAAGTTATACATCGTCACTGCCGATTGCACCGATCTCAAAGTTATCGGATCCGCCTCAGGCTTCGCGATCTCAATGTTAACGAGCTTCTCCTCAGCCCTTCTGACATTTGTCGTCACGACCCTGACGGACTCAACATCAAAATAACTCGCGATCCGTTTTTCCCTCTTCTTCAACTTCGTATAGCCATCACTGCCAAGCAGCGCCACCGTATACATAACGTAGCCGGGACTTCTTATGATCCTTCTTACTTCACCTTCAACACCCAGACTCTCGAGGACCTCGATCATCTGCTCTTCAGTGGCACAGATCCTGTTCTCTGCCCTTGGAATCGCTCGATTCAGATTTCTGTCATCATCAAGCAGTCCGAATAATTTATAAGAATCATACCTGATCACGCTTCCACCTCCTGTTCCGGTTTATCTACTTGCATTATACATTCCGTCATGTGAATTAATGTCCCGTTTTCCGTACATAAACTGTAAACAATGTAAACAAACTATCATCGCCCTCCTGTATCCAACTTGGATACAAATCTTCTGCTCCCCCACATTTCTGTATCCAAAACGGATACAAAATTTTTACTCCCTTATTCGCGTGTATCCGTTTTGGATACAAAATCACGAGTATGCAGAAAAATCCTACCCTGGTCACGCCGCCCGCTTGATGACTTCATACAGATCCGCGGCAGAGCGCGTCAAGACTGCCTTCGGCACCGCGGAGCGGCTTAGGTCTTGACGCCTCTTCCCGGATCTGTTTCCTGTAAGCAAGCGGGTGTCGTGACTTCCTCATCCCTCTTCTCTGCATTTTTGCTACCTTACGCAGCACCTCCAGAAGCGCCCTTTTCGTTTTTACTACCTTACGGAGCAGAGCTGAAATGTGCCTTTTCATTTTTACTACCTTACGCAGGCATCCCGGAATGGCACATTTCATTTTTCCTTCCCTACGGAGGAGACTGAAGAAGCGGCTTTTTCATTTTTGCTACCTTAGGTCGCATAGCTCAAAAGGGGCATTTGGGACCTGCTCCATAGGGTAGCAAAAATCTGCGGAACTTCTGCAGAGCCCCTCGCGCGCCTTAGAAGAAGCAAGAAAAACCAGCTTCGTAGGGTAGCAAAAAAGTTGAGAAAAATTTTGCAAATACCCCTTGACACGATATACCTCGTGTGACATAGTATATCGCAGAAGGAGGTACTTCGAATGGATACACAGCTAAAACGTGGACTGCTGGATATTTGTGTACTGGCAGCAATTAAGGGAGAAGATTCATACGGTTACAAGATTATCAAAGACGTTAAGCCGTACATGACGATCTCGGAGTCAACGCTCTACCCGATCCTCAGAAGACTCGAGGAGAGCGGATGTCTCACAGTAAGATCGATCGAACATAACGGAAGGCTTCGAAAATATTACCACTTAACCGATGTGGGTCGCGAAAAGCTCAACGCTTTCGCAGAGGAATGGAAACAGATCATGGAGATCTACGAGTATGTAATAAGGGAGGAAAAGAACGATGAACAGGAATGAGTACATCGACAGCATCAAAGAGAAGCTTAAGGGACTTCCGGAAGCTGATATAGCAAAAGCTGTCGAGTATTACGAAGAAGCAATTGACGACAGGCTCGAGGACGGACTTACGGAGGATCAGGCGATAAACTCCATCGGAACACCGGACGAGATCGCAGAGAAGATCTTGATGGAGTTCCCTATCACAAAGCTCGTCGCAGCAAAGACAAAGCCAAACAGAGCATTGAAGGTATGGGAGATCATCCTTCTCATCGTCGGCTCACCGCTTTGGATCACGGTAGCGGCACTTCTTTTTGTAGCAGCACTTCTCGTAGTGATCTTCTTCTTTGTAGCGATCGTAGTCGTTGTTGTCTGCCTCCTGGCAGTACTGATAAGCGGTTTGGCAGGTGTAGTTGCCTGCTTCGCGGAATTGTTCCGTTCAGGCGGTCTGAATTTCTGGGTAATGGGCGCATCACTCATCTGTCTCGGTTTGGGAGTCTTCCTCCTCATACCGACAAAGAACTTCATCGTATGGCTCTTTGAGCAGATCGGAAGATTCTTCAAGTGGATCAAGAGAAAGATAGTCAGAAAGTAATTTTGGAGGGATACATTGTATGAAAAAAACAACAAAGGTAATGCTCATCACGGGCGCATCGATCATCGCAGTAGGCGTTGTATTTACAACAGTAGGACTTGTAAGAGGCTCATCAACAAGCGTTGGCACAGCCGAAAACTACGAGAAGAAAGTCTACGACTTCTCTGACGACATCAACAACATCAAGATCAAGAATTCTTCTCATGACGTGACTTTCGTTAAGTCAGACGACAAGGACACTCACGTAACTGTTTACGATTCCGATTCTATCAAGCATTTCGTTGACGTAAGCAGCGATACGCTCAATATCGACTATGAGCAGAAGATGATCTCTACTCACTTCTTCTTTAACATCAATCTCAACAACACGAGAATTCCTTATATCGAGGTAGCTCTTCCTGAAGATCAGTACGATTCACTCGTTATCGACATGAGCAGCGCAGAGCTCTACTCACCTTCTGACTTCACCTTTGATGATACAAAGATCACGACATCAAGCGGAGATATCCAGTACGCTTCAAAGGCAACAGACAGACTTGAGATCAAGACATCAAGCGGTAACGTAAATCTTGAGAGCACAGGCGCTGACATTACTTCGATCAACACAACGAGCGGAGACGTCTTCATCAAGGAGATCTCAGCAGGAAATCTTGACATCAAGACATCCAGCGGCAATATCACAGGCGACACACCTGACGCAAAGAGCATCTCCCTCGAGGCAACGAGCGGCGACATCCAGTTCAAGGACGTTAAGTGCGAGAAGGGCTTTGAGGCAGATACATCAAGCGGCGGAATCAAGGTCAACAACATCACTGCAACAGACGTAAGGTTCAGCTCCACATCAGGCGACCAGCTCATCGAAGACGGTACTTTCACAGGTTCCGGTAACTTCAAGACAAGCTCCGGCGAGCTCGACTTGAACGACTGCTCCTTCAAGGATCTTCAGACAAGCTGCAACTCAGGTGACTTCTCATTCAAGGAGCTCACAGTTGAAGAAGGCGCAGTAACAGAGACATCTTCAGGTGAAGTAACAGGTACAGTCACATGCGATTTCTTCTACGTAACAAAGACTTCTTCAGGCGACGTTAAGACACCTGAGTCAGCAAAGATCGACAGAGAGTTCAGGATCACAACTTCAAGTGGTGACATCTCTATCAAAAAGTAAACACACCCCCGGGGCGGCTTACCGCTCCATCTATGGAATAAGGTGACCCATTCCTTACATACTCGAAAAGAGCCCCCCGCAAGGCAATATCCCGGCCGTTGCGAGGGGCTCATCGTTTTCGAAATTATCAAGGATCAACCCTGGTAATCTGCTTCAGGAATAAACCAGTAGTATGTTCCTGTCTTCATGTTTGCGATGTCGAGTACGACTGTATCGCCGTCATTCAGATAGAAACCGAAGTAAGGAGTAACTACTGTCTCATCAAAAGTGTTCTCACCGTCTACGATGCACTTCTCATTCTTGAGAACGAGGACCATAAAGTTGGACTCATCGTACTTCTCGTTCCTGTCGCAGAGATCATTGATCTCATCTTCAGTTACGTCGTATTCAGAAAGATCTACTGTAACATACTCAATTGCATCATCACCTACATAGAGCTCGTAATCGCCCTCATAGTAGTAGTCATCAAGGACATCATGATCTTTGTAGTACTTGAATGAGCCGGACTTAAGGTCGAGCAAGGAACCCTCGTTCTTCTCGATCCAGGAAGCGCCCTTGATGTCTTTCTTGATAGCGGATGAGCTGTATGTGCCGTCATTCTTCTTGCTGCTGTCGTCATCCTCATCGTCTTCATCATCTTCATCTTCATCGTCGTCTTCGTCATCTTCATCTTCGTACTTGGAAGAATGGCTCTTTACGTTGTCCATCTCATCAAGGACAGTCTGTGATACGGATACGATAAAGAAGCAACCGATGAGCGTAAGGATGATCGAGATGATCAAGCCTGCGATACCGAGGCCCTTCTTGTTGCCCTTCTTGGATGCGGATACGAGACCGCAGATGGAAAGGATAAGGCTGATGATAGCCGTTGTACCTACTGTTAAGATAGAGATCAAGGATACGATAAAGCCTGCAACGCAAAGACCGTTTGAACCCTTAGGCTGAGTGTTCTCGAATTCGCGGTCAAGATCGTAAGAAGGCTGATTCTGGATCGGCTTTGCTACGACAGGTGTCGGCTCAACGTAAGTAGGCTGGACCGGCTTCTCCTCTACCTGAGCAAAAGATGAAGCCTGTACCGGCTGCTCTGAAGCAGGAGCTACATCCTTGATGTTGCTTCCGCAGTTATTGCAAAAATTCATGTTATCGGCATTGCTGCTGCCGCAGTTAGGACATGTTTTCATATGTACCCTCCATAGTTCATATTTTCTTTCAACGATTACGATTGTATCACAGTTTTTCTTGATAACATCCCCGTTTCTATACGTCTCGGTAAATGAAAAATGAATAAAACATTACTACCTGAGAACAAAGAATAAAATCTGTTTTCGAGCGCGAAAAAAGTGTGACCCCCACAAGATTATTGCGTCAATATAATGTTCAGGGCTCGAAAACGGCTCATTTCTCAGTTCGTAAACATAATATAAACATTACTTATTATATATACACAGGGTCGTTACAACGTTGTAAAATATTTTTGTATAATAGCAACTTATCTTTTATACGAGGTGTATCATGACGGTCGAAACGGAAAAGGAACAAAGATCAATATCTTTCACCGAGATCGCACAGGCGCTCGCAAATGACTACGAGACGGTCTATGTTATCGATGCCGATGACAGTTATATTGAATACAGGGCGATCGGCGACCCGAAAGAACTGGTAGAAGTTTCCCGCGGTCCTGATTTTTATGCAGCGGTTCCGGGGAACTGCCGTGCACTCGTCCACCCTGAAGATCAGCAGCGCTTTCTGGATTTCTTCCAAAAAGAAAAGATCTCAGAACTCATTCAGAACAAGGATTCACGCGGTCTTGATTACAGGCTTCTTATAAACGGCTCTTACTACCACTATTTTCTTAAAACGATAAGCGGCAGCAACAGGCGCATCATTATCGGTGTCAAGAATATCGATGAACTCAAGAAGCGCGAGCTTGCGGCTGTCAAAGAAAAAAGGATTTACATGCACATCGCGGGAACCCTCGCGAGCCGCTACGAAGTGCTCTATTATGTAAATATCAAGAACGATTCGTACATACGGTACAGTTCGAGCGATGAATATGCCAAGCTCGGAACTACAAGAGAAGGAACAGACTTTTTCGCAGCCTGTGAATCAGACATAAAAAAATACATACATAAGGATGATATGGGCTTTGTCCTGGCAACATTTAAAAAGGCGGAGCTCTTGCGCATCATTAATGAGCGCGGTTCCCTCTCCATGACGTACAGACAGCAGCTGGGCGATGACATAATCTACGTCAGCATGATCTGCACGCGTCCGAAGAACGATGACGAACACATTGTAATCGGCGTAATGAATATCGATGCGCAGATGAAGCGCGAGCAAAAGCTCTTAAGCGAGAGCAAACTCTTTAATGATGTAGCACTCGCATTGGCGCTCAGATACGAGGTCATCTACCGCGTTAACATCGTAACGAACGAATATTACGAATACAGTGCGAGCGAGAAATATTCCAAGCTCGAGATCGGTGCAACGGGAAGAGACTTCTTCAAGGACTCTCAGCGCAACATGAAGACCGACATCTATCCGGACGACTATGAGATGATGTCAAAGGCCATGAATAAGGATAATCTCTTAAGAAAGCTCGCGCTCTCGAACAAGATCTTCCTTAATTACCGTCTCCTCCTGGACGGTCGTCCGCAGTACGTATCGCTCGTCGTTCTGCGCCAGCAGGCAGATTCGGAGCATATCATCGTCGCAGTTGAAAATGTTGACGAAGCGAAAAGGCGTGAGCTCGAGTTCGAGGCAGCGATCGACACCGCAATGGATATGGCCAATAAGGACAGTCTCACCGGCGTCAAGAATAAGCACGCTTATGTTAACGCCGAGACTGTATTGGACGATGAGATAACCAAGGACAAGAATATCGAGTTCGCGGTCGCTGTCTGCGACATCAACGGACTTAAGGCCGTAAACGACAACCAGGGCCACAACGCAGGCGATGTCTTCATAAGAGAAGCCTGTACGATAATCTGCGAGATCTTCACCCACTCCCCTGTCTTCAGGGTCGGCGGAGACGAATTCGCTGTCATCTTAAAGGGCAACGACTATAAGAACAGGCATACGCTCTTTAAGGACTTTGCAACGAGGCAGCACGAAAATGCGCAGAACGGTCTTGTAACTCTCGCGTATGGAATGACGGAATACGTGCCGGGCAAAGATAACCGCGTGCAGGATGTTTTCGAGCGCGCCGATAAGCTCATGTATGAGAGCAAGCGCCGCTTCAAGGCAGGAGTTCAGGACGGCGAAGCCCTGAACACCGTCGAGAACTATTCCTTCGTCAGCTTCTACGAGCTCTACGAGCAGCTCCTCAAGGTCTTCGTAAGCTTTGATACGACCGACGTTGCTCTCATCGAGGACCTCCTCATAAAGATCGCGGAGATGTTCCGTCTAGCAAAGGGGGTCACGCGCGTATACCGCACGACCAAGGATGAGGCCGAGGGCAAGGGCGAGACATTCTGTGCCTTTGACAAGCACATCGAATGCAAGGAGATCCATACAGTCCGCGTGACCACTTCTGTTATGACCTCCGCGACCATGACCGTCTATATGGCACCTGACGAACCGCCGCTGAGCGATGAGGAATTCAACAAGGTCGATCTCGTTATGAGGACCGTGCTGAGCTTTATCAGCCGTAACCGCCTGCGCGATCTCGTATACGACCTCGCGTACTTTGACGAATTCGGTTACCCTAACCTCCGCTCGTGGAACCAGCAGGTCGTTAAGCTCATAAATACAAACAGCTTTGACGGCAAGATGATCTTCCGCTATAACCTCCGCCACTTCTCCCTGATCAATCAGGAATTCGGCAGGAGCGCGGGCGACATGGTCATCCGCAAGCACTACGATACGCTCCGCTACCTCGCAGGCGATGACGGTTTCCTCGCAAGGCTCGGAGGTGACAACTTTATCGGCTTCTGCTCCGCTGAATATAAAGAGCGCGTAGTCGACTATCTGACTGAAGCATGCATAAGGATAAATGAGATGAACAGCGTCAATCTCGCAACCAGCGCAGGTATCTACGTTGTCCCTGAATCATACGTTCCGTCCATGTCAGACCTGATGGAAAAAGTAATAACGACAAGCCGCATCGCACAGACAGGCGGCAGGGACCATATCGTCTTCTTCAGCGATTCTATCCTTGAGCGAAAAGAACGCGGCATGAAAGTCCAGCAGCAGTTCCCTGACGCGCTCAGGAGAGGCGAATTCCTGCCTTTCTATCAGCCGA
>CADCPU010000374.1 GCA_902803365.1 Oscillospiraceae bacterium | reverse complement strand
GGGTGACTATTTCAACATCTTGAGGGCAGGTGATGTCATCGATATCGCTTACACTCTTAATGAATACAGCTACAGAGGCGAGACCACATTGAGCCTGCACTTGGAGGATATCAGACCCGAGTGTGACATCGGATTCATGTGGCAGAAGGCTGATATCGCAGAGAAACTCTATTCGAGCGGACTTGCGATGAACCAGATCGCGAAGATGGCACCGGGCGAAGACATTGCTTCCGCAATGAAGCCTACGGCTGAGCTCTATGGCGCATGCTACAAGGCGATCGAGCGTTTCGGAGGCACTGCGATGTCCACCGTGGATATCGATCTTCTTGCAAGATTGGTGACTAACAATTATGATGTACCTTGCACGCCGTTCCAGGTGAAGAGGTGCCTCGAAGTATTTGCTGACTGCAAGCTCATAAGGCTGAGGTCCATCACACCGATGACCGTATGCTTCAGCATCCTGGCAACAGGCGATAAAGTAAAACTCAGTGACTCTGAGGTCTATAGGAGAATACAAGGTGAGTAACGGCAAGAATGACAAGACATTTGAAGCCATAACCGAAGAAGTAGTGCAGGAGGATGTCGAACGCGCTTATCTTCAGGACGACTCAATTAAGCCTGAGATTCCCCAGGATATATTAGACAGGTTTACTGAGATCCTTAAGCTCTACGACGATTATGCGCGTGCCGCAAATCTCGAGGAAAAGGATATCGAGAGAGATAACGAGAAGCTCGAGAAGGCTTTTAATTTCGCATACAAGGCTCACCGTAACCAGAAGCGTAAGACGGGCCAGCCTTACATTATCCATCCTGTTTCAGTTGCAATGATCCTCGCTGACCTCAAGGTCGACGTTAACACGATCATTGCTGCTTTGCTGCACGATACGATCGAGGATACGATCGTTGACGACGCAATGGTTACGGAGAAATTCGGACCTGTCGTATGCAGCCTCGTTGACGGCGTTACAAAGCTCAATTTGAGCCTCGATAACGTTGTTTACAACTCCAAGCAGGATATTCAGGCATCCAACGTTCGAAAGATGTTCATCGCCCTGTCCGACGATATCAGAGTCATTTTCATTAAGCTTGCTGACCGTCTGCACAACATGAGAACATTAAAGTCCATGAGCCCCGAGAAACAGATCGAGAAAGCTCAGGAGACGCTTGATATCTATGTTCCTTTCGCAGGCAGATTCGGTGTGTATAAGATCAAGTGGGAACTTGAGGATCTGTGCTTAAGATATCTACATCCGGACGATTACTATGAACTCGTTAAGCTTGTTAACGGCAACCGTGCGCAGAGAGAAAACTTCATGGAAGAAGTTGTTTCCGAGATCCGCGGCAAGCTCGAGGAAAACGGCATCGAACACTACGACATTGAAGGCCGTCCGAAGCATTTTTACAGCATTTACAAGAAGATGCATGAGAAGGGTAAGACGATTGATGAGATCTACGACCTGTTCGCATGCCGCATCATCGTTGACGAAGTCATTGAATGCTATCAGGTACTCGGTATCATCCACGAGATGTATCAGCACGTTCCGGGCAGATTCAAGGACTATATCGCGATGCCTAAGGAGAATAAATACCAGTCCATTCATACGACTGTCGTAAGCCATACGGGCACGCCTTTCGAGGTGCAGATCAGAACTTTTGCGATGCATCAGATCGCGGAGTTCGGTATCGCTGCTCACTGGCACTATAAGGAAACCGGTAATTCACAGGAATTCAAGGCTGACAGATACGACACGAAGATCAACGAGATGAGGCAGATAATCGACTCGCAGAACGAGCTCACAGACTCAGGCGAGTTCCTTGAATCCTTCAAGATGAATATCGCTCCGGACGAGCTCTTCGTATATACGCCTAAGCACGAAGTCATTAAGCTTCCTAAGGGTTCATGCCCGATCGATTTCGCTTATGCGATCCACTCAGGAATCGGCAACCACATGCACGGCGCCAAGGTCAACGGCCGTATCGTTCCTTTGTCTTACGAGCTCAAGAACAGCGATATCGTTGAGATC